>DAOVMB010000378.1 GCA_030630905.1 Sedimentisphaerales bacterium | reverse complement strand
GCGATTTGACCTCGGCGCCCAACAGTTCAAGGCCGGCCTCGAACTTCTCGATGAGCTCGAAGTTTCTGTAAGCCTTTTTATTGACCGCCACCTGACCCTGTTTATTCTTGTCCTTGCCCGATTTTGCTGCCATTTGCATTATGATAGCGACAGAATGGGGATTTTGCAAGAATCGTGTACCTATATCAGAAATCACAAATCAGAGGCCAAAGGCCGGGAGGCAGAAGGCAGAAGTCAGTGTCAGTCAGTGTCAAAGTCAGTGTCATTCAGTGTAATAAAAAGCGGCCTTATGCGATTGTGCATAAGACCGCTTGTAAACAACCGAAGCAAGAATAACCTATACGTGATTAAACTACAAACACGTACGGTGTTCTATAAGCGGGTTAAATACCCGATAAACGCCGTATTAGAAATCACGTACGATTACGGAATCCTCGCCTACCATATACTGGTCTGATCCCTGGATCTTCAGATTGTAAACCTTGCCGGTGTAGTTCCTTGTTGTAATGCTCTTGATGCCGACCGTGCCGGTTAGTGTTTTCAATCTTTGTCCGCTGGTCAGGTTCTGTGCGGCTACCCATTGCCCGCAATCGAGCATGAAGCAGTGTGCAGCTACAACGCCGATGGTATTTCCGCTCTCGAGAAGGATATCACGGCAAAGGAAAGTACCTTCGTGCTCTTCTACCTTGCTGATTGTCAGCCCGGCAGTTACATTCGAGATCTGGACGAGCTTGCCGTCAACCATCGCGGGCGTCTCAGCAATAAAGCACTGCCTGCCCTTCGGAGGTGGAGGAGCGCCGCCGCCACCGGTGCTGGCTCCGCCTACGCCATCGGTCACCAGCAGCGAATCCAACCTATTCGCCGGCTCACTTCCAATTGTCGGCATGCCACCTATTCTTATGTCTCCGCCGTCCCAGTAAGTGTAAATATTGTCATCGTTGATAGCACAGAACGAGCGTTTTTCCTGGCCGACGTGGATGTCCAGGAACAATACGTTTTGTGCATCCTCCTGATGTTGAATGGCATTGCCGATTTTAACGGATTCTTTGCCGCCATCAGGATTGAAGAGACTTATGTCTTTGGCAGATGCACCGGGAGAATCCTGCCATGGATTCCTGTCGGCTGCTACCGCCATGCCCGGCTCGCTCGATGTGGTCAGAGCGTAAAGGCCGAATGGCATATGGTAGGAGTAGCTGCAATGTGTTTCCGGCTCAAGACCGAAATCCCAAAGATCGATAAGGTCCCTGTCGCCTGCGCCGTCGTTGGAGGGCTTGAACTCTGAAACCCCGGAATCGCCCTTGCAGATAAACGACTTGGGCGTTACCTCGGCGTACTTGACCAGGAGGTAGAAGCAGGACGAGATGTTTGCCGTTCCACCACTGCCGTCCGTGCCTACGCCGTAAGCGGAAAATCGATTCAGGGCGTTCCATGCAGGTATTCTTGCAGACCATAAGCTGTTTCTGCCGCCGGAACGAGGCAATTCATCCTCGTAATCATTGGCATAGATCAGCATGGCCTTGCCGATACCTGACAGGTTCGTCCCGCAGACCATTCTAAAGGCAATCTGCCTTACCCTGGCCAGCGCGGGCATCAGGATGCCCATGAGCAGTGCTATGATCGCAATAACGACCAGCAGCTCAACTAATGTAAAACCTTTACGTTTCATTTTTCTTCTCCTTCGCTTTTTCGGAGATTCGCTCGACCGACCGCTTTTGAGCACTTTTTGAAAATCTCTTCTATAAGATAAGTGCAACTAACTACCGTGACCGCATCATGATAAGTCCCTGCAAAAAAGTAACATATAGCGTTAAACGCCGTTTCTTAGCGAATCTCCATGTTTCGTTTTTTCGCTCAAAAACGGTCGGTTAAAGCAATTTCGTCAAATTGTTTTCGATTGCCGATTGCCGATTCCAAATCGCCAATCGCCAATCGAAAATCAACAATTCTTTGGCAGGCAGGTCGAAGATATGAAACAACAAGTGAAAATGATAACAACCTAAATTATGATAAGTCTTTCAAACCTGCCTATCTGTTTTGTCTTCCATAAGGGCGCAAATCCTTTGCGCAAACTTCCCTCGATTAAAAAGTTTAAGCCAGACTGAAAAAGAACCTTCGCTTTGGCAGGCGGGTTCAGGATATGATAAAACAAACAAATATGATTATGATAACGATTTAATTATAAATAAATTCAAGCCTGCCTGTATCTATATACGATTGTAGCACAAATTAGTTTTCTCTAACAAGTAAATTTCGTCAAATTCGGTACATTTTCTTGAAAATTTTACACAATTCGGTTGATTACCTTTTTGCGGTGATGTCTATAAATCGTTTGATTTTATTGCTGATATTCTTATGATGGCAGGCGTAATGGAAGAGAACCAAAACAGATATCGAGAATCAGCCCGGGCCTTTGCCGAGGCCTGCCAGGTGCTGCCGGGCGGCGTTAATTCGCCTGTGCGGGCCTTTGGCGGCGTGAATATGGGTCCGGTGTTTATCGCCGGTGCAAAAGGCTCAAAAATCTTCTGTCTCGATGGAAACGAATACATTGACTATGTCGGTTCGTGGGGTCCGATGATCCTTGGCCATGCCCACCCGAGCGTGATTCATGCCGTCGAGGCCGCAGCACGGAAGGGCGCCTCGTTCGGGGCGCCGACATTGGCTGAAACAGCGCTGGCGCAGAAAATCATTGCCGCCTTCGACTCGATCGAGAAGGTTCGTCTTCTCAGCAGTGGGACCGAGGCGGTCATGACGGCGATCCGTTTGGCCCGTGGATATACCAAAAAGGACATCATCATCAAGATGGCAGGCTGCTATCACGGGCACAGCGATTCTTTGTTGGTTGCTGCGGGTTCCGGCCTGGCCGAGAGCGCCATCGCATCGAGCGCCGGCGTTCCGGATTCGGTTGCGAAGTTGACCGTTGTGGTTCCGTATAACGATATAGAAGCGGTCAAAGCGGCATTTGCAAAGCACAAAGGCAAAATCGCGGCGGTTCTGGTTGAGCCTGTGGGCGCGAATATGGGTGTTGTGCCCCCGGTGGCAGGTTATCTGGAGACGATTCGGGAATTATGTACCGCCGACGAGGTGCTTTTGATTTTTGACGAGGTAATCACGGGTTTTCGCCTTGCGCTCGGTGGCGCCCAGGAACGTTTCGGCATCAAAGCGGATCTGACGTGTCTCGGCAAGATCATCGGGGGAGGCCTGCCCGCGGCGGCGGTTGGCGGTAGGGCCGATATTATGGACATACTGGCCCCGACCGGGCCGGTCTATCAGGCGGGGACCCTGTCGGGCAATCCGATTGCAACCGCAGCGGCGAACGCGACACTCGATATTTTGGCCGAAGAAGGCTGTTACGAGAAACTCGAATCTTCGGCGGCAATGCTTGAGGCTGGCCTGGCGGAAGCGGCGAAAGATGCCGGTGTTGTCGTTTCAATCAATCGGGTCGGCTCAATTCAGAGCTGTTTCTTCACCGACCAACCGGTGCGGACTTTCGCCGATGTGCAATCTACCGATATCCAACGGTTCAAAAAATTCTTTGCCGGGATGCTCGGGCGGGGGATTTATCTTGCCCCAAGTGCTTATGAGGCAATGTTTATCTCGTTAGCTCACAGCACGGACGACATCGAAAGGACGATTGAAGCCGCCAGGGGCAGTTTCCGCGAAATCGGAGAATAAAAATGATGCCCGTCAAAATCAACAGGCGAAGTCTTTGTCTGTGTGTCTTTGTAG
>DAOVMB010000089.1 GCA_030630905.1 Sedimentisphaerales bacterium | reverse complement strand
CGCCCATAAATCAGCAGGATAGTGGCACGTTACGCTGCGTCGTTGACGTCACCTGGCCTGAAAAACCGGAGAATTACGAATGGGACCAGATGCCAGGCGTGACTTTGGATGCCCGGGGCCATGTTTACATCTTCACCCGGAGTCAGCCTGCCGTGCAGGTTTACAAAGTTGACGGCACATTCGTGCGCGCCTGGAACTCGGGAGATTTCAGCGGCGCTCATTACATCAGGATTGGCCCGGAGGGGAACATCTGGACTGCAAATATCAAGGATCATGTCGTGCGCAAGCACAGTCCCGAAGGCAAGCTGCTGTTGACGCTCGGTGAACCTGGTGTCGTCGGCGCCGACCAGGGACATTTCGACAAGCCGACTGACATGGCCGTTCTCCCATCCGGCGATATCTTTGTCACGGACGGATACGGTAACAGGCGAATCGTCCACTTCGATGCGAACGGCAGGTACGTAAACGAATGGGGCCGGGCCGGCGACGAACCGGGCCAGTTCGCCCTGCCCCACTCGATTGTGGCCGATTCCAGGGGACGGCTCTATGTCGCCGACCGCGAAAACGCTCGCATCCAGGTCTTCGATACCAGAGGCAAGCTGCTCGCCGTGTGGGAAAACATCGTTACACCATGGGGCCTTTGGCTAACGAAGAACCAGGAGCTCTGGGTCTGCGGTGCTTCTTGCGTGAAGAAGGATGGGACAGATGAGCATATTGTTATTCCACCGTCGGATCAGGTACTGATGAAGCTGAATCTGAAGGGCGAGGTTCTGCTGCGGATTCCGCTGCCGAAGACGGCGGTGCCGCCCGGCAAGCCGGGTGAGCTCGACTGGGTCCACGGCATCGCCGTAGATTCGCAGGGCAATCTTTACCTTGGTGACATTCAAGGCAAGCGGGCACAGAAGTTTTCGCTAAAACCATGACGTTATTGAGAGCGGTGAGTTAAAGACATCATTATAGAAGGATAGTACCATGCGTAACAGCTTTGTAATACTGTGTGCTTGCCTCACAGTGCTCTCGGCAAAATTAGTGCACGCCGGCATTACCGTGAAGCCGGGTCCCCCGATAGTCCCGTGCTTTGACATTTACGAAATCATCGTGCAACTGGACTCACCACCCGAAGGTAATCCATTTGCCGATGTCCGAGTCGGCGCTACTTTCACACCTCAGGGTGGATCGCCGATAGAGGTTGATGGTTTTTGTGACGACCAAAAGGGACACTGCTTTCGTGTACGATTCTGCCCATCACTTACGGCAACTGAGTACAAATTCTCGCTGACAACAAGCATTGGCACAGATAAGAAATACACAGGCTCTTTCCAAACAACTCAGCCCCGGGGGATGCAGCCTGTTATTGTGAATCCTGAACATCCAAAGCACTTCCAATTTGCCTTGTCACGGCAGCCTTTCTACCATATGGGCCTGACTGCTTATCACCTCCTGGATCCCTCAAATGACGATAAGCAGATCGAAGGTTTACTCGACTATTGTATTCGATACGGCTTCAACAAAGTACGCTTTCTTTTGACAGGTTATCCAAGAGACACTGACACTCGCAGCAAGGGTGAGTATACATTTGAAGGTGATCCGTGGAAGCTCCCGAATTATGGTGCACCTCCCGGCGAGTTGAATCCTCTGCCGGCCTGGCTGGGTAAGCCTCATCGATATGATTTTACACGGTTCAACGTTGCCTACTGGCAGAAAGTAGACCGTGCCGTGCAAGCAATGAGAGACCGTGGAATCGTCGCTACGTGCATCATTACCATCGAGAAACAGAATCTGCCGCGTGAATACGGAGCGTTAACCGAACATGAGAAGCGACTCTATCGCTATGCAGTAGCCCGCTTGGCGTCCTTTTCAAATGTCTGGTGGGATTTGGGTAATGAACACAATGAGTATCGTAAGCCGAGCTGGGCACCAACGATGGGACGCCTTGTCAGGCAATGGGACCCTTACGACCGGCTGTGTTCCGCTCACGGATACGCTGACTGGAATTATAGTAATCAGTCATGGGCGGACTATATAATTACACAACAGTACGGCAACTGTATTGAGGTTAACGAGTGGGTACTGAAGTATCGTGAAATATCCAAGCCATACGTGAATGAAGAGTATGGTTATGAAGGGGTGCTGGATGAGCCCAAACACGGCCTAAACGCCGACTGGGTCAGAAAATGCCACTGGTCGATTGCAATGGCCGGCGGATATGCAACCTACGGGGATTGGAGCCCCGGAACCGCTTTTTATACAGGTCATATCGGAGAAGGCAAGGCCCCCGCTCAATTGCGTCACCTGCGCGAAACATTCGAGTCTATTCCGTATCCACTGATGGAGCCGCACAACGAGCTTGTCGGAACAGGTGCATTCTGTCTCGCCAGGGAAGGTGATGTCTACCTCGTGTACTTAGCTGATGTTAGAGAAACGGTCTTGAGCGTCAAGTTAGCCGGGAAAGGCTATACAGTCACATGGATCAATCCCAGGACAGGCGAACACACGAGTTCTGTAAAAGCGGCAAAAGGCAAAATCACGCTGCGTGCACCGTCGTCGGGTGACTGGGCGGTTGTAATTAAGGTCGCGTCGTAGATAAACAGGGTCTTGCCCAATCCGACGCTCGCATGATAATCCAGGACGGCGTCTGTGGTTGGTTTGTTTTTTGATTGTCTTAGAGCCCGTGTCTTAGCCCACCAATTCATCCTGGTCATCAAACAATTTTTACTGTTGTTGGCCCGAGAAAGCCGAAAATATATTCAAGAAGGTCTCTGTAGAGTAGGACATGATTGAATGATTCTGACGATGAGAAATAATCCGGTCTCCGACAGTCTCGCAATGGTTGTCGTTCTTTTGATGGCTATCGGTACGGTCTTTGTCTTCTCGGCCAGTGCTAACATCGGTCAGGAAATAGACTTGCAGAGGTTCTACGAATACGCCAGCCTGCGGCAGATCCTGTTTTTTCCGCTGGCGTGTTTCATTATGTACTTCTTCTCCTGCTTTAACTATCGCAGACTGAGCCTCGACAACGGCTGGCTGCGAAATCCGACTATTTATCTGCTGGCCCTGAGTATCGTGCTGCTTGCCATCGTTTTATCACAGCGATTATACCCCTCGTTCCCGCGATTTGTTCCACCGATAAACGAGCATTACCGCTGGCTGAAAATACCGCTTGGACCTATATCTGTGAGTTTTCAGCCGTCCGAGCTGGCAAAATGGGCAGTCATTTTTTTCCTTGCAACCGTATGCGATAAATTTCGGGATGGCATCAGGCTATATTGGCGAGGGTTTGTGCCGGTCTGCCTGGTCGTTGGCGTAGTCGTGGCGCTTGTAATCGTCGAAGACTTCGGCACGGCGGCGTTTATCGCGCTTTCGGCCTTCCTGATGTTAATAATAGCAGGTGTTAAATGGTGGCATATTCTGACACCCCTGCCGTTTGGCGCCGTTGCTTTTTCCTTCATGCTGATTCGTTCGCCCAGCCGAATGCGGCGAATTGCCGCTTTTCTGGATCCCGAGAAGTGGATGAATTCGGCCGGCTATCAGGCAAACCAGTCGCTGATTGCCCTGGGTTCCGGCGGACTGTGGGGCAAAGGATTAGGCAAGGGAATCTGCAAATACGGGCATCTGCCGGAGGATACTACAGATTTCATTTTCGCGATTATCGGCGAAGAGCTCGGTTTCGTCGGAAACGCGGCGGTGATCTTACTGTTCATGATGTTCATCGGGCTGGGAATCCTCGCTGTCATTCGCTGCCGGGATCGCTTCGGCCGGCTTCTGTCCGGCGGGATTGTTCTGGCGATTGCCATTCAGGCGGCGATCAATATCGGCGTCGTGACGGTTGTTCTGCCGACAAAAGGGATTCCTCTGCCGTTTGTCAGTGCCGGCGGAACGAGTATGCTGCTGTCGGCCGCTGCGGTTGGTGTGCTGATAAATATTGTCAGGCAATCTCCGCATCGTTCTGCGTGCTCCGTTCTGAGTACCGCGGAACGCAGCACGCTAAACGCAGAACGCAGGACGACATATCAGTCCGTGGACTGAAAAGCAGCGGATACTCGCGACACCCGGTCATATCAGGTTGGAAAACAGTGTGGCAAGAAATTCCACAATTATGAGCCCCATGTCCGGAAGTCGGAGGAAATTGCCGTTGACGCCCGTCTTTACTTCGCTGACATGTTGATAGCAGCGCTCCGGCTGCTTCTCTAAAGTCCGCAGCACTACATTATCGAGCCGTACGTCCACCTGCACCTTCTGAGATGGCGGGGCAAATTCGATTTGAAACTTGAAATTTTCAAAAGATATTCAGATTACCCGGGTTAATTGGAATAAATTTTTTGACAATTGATTTTGCTGCTGTTAAATTCCATATTGTCAGGGGTGTTTTAAGAAAAATCCCTGCATCCGTGGTCATTAGGAGCACAAATTTTTTAATAGGGAGTATTTAAGATGGAAGCGAGAATTTGGATTAAGCTGGTTTTGGCGATAGCTGTAATCTCTTTTTGCGGCTGTAAAAAAAAGGATGCAACCGTAAAAGAACCGGAAGCTAAGCCTGAGGCTAAGGAGATCAGAGAAATGAGTGCTAACAAGGAATCTTTTGGACAAACACCTGATGGCAAGCAGGTTGATTTGTACACTTTGACCAATACCAGCGGTATCAGAGCCAGGATAACGAACTTCGGAGCGATTTTAGTCTCGCTGGAGGTCCCGGACCGGGACGGCAATTTAGCTGATATTACTCTCGGCTTCGATAAGCTTGACGGATATCTTGGCGAACACCCCTATTTCGGCGCAATCGTCGGCAGATATGCCAATCGTATCGGCAAGGCCGCATTTATGCTCGATGGCGTCGAGTATAAACTGGCGGCAAACAACGGCGAGAATCATCTGCACGGCGGTATTAAGGGTTTTGATAAAAAAGTATGGAGGCTTGAAGACATCGGTGTCAAGGATACCGGAGCGATGGTTAAGTTGAGCTATATCAGCGAGGATGGTGAAGAAGGCTATCCGGGCAATTTGGCATGCAGCGTTATATATACGCTAACCGCTAACGATGAATTAAAGATCAGCTACGATGCCGAGACAGATAAGAAAACCGTTGTAAATCTGACGAACCACAGCTACTTTAATCTTGCCGGGCAGGGAACCGGTGATATTCTCGGCCATGAGCTTATGCTCAACGCCGATAAGTACACAGTCGTCGATGAAGGCCTGATACCGACCGGGGAGAGCAGGAGCGTCAAGGATACACCGATGGATTTTATTGCGTCGATGACTATTGGCTCCCGGATCGGGCAGGTTGAGGGCGGATACGATCATAATTACGTGCTTAACAGCGGCGGCGCTCTGGCTCTGGCGGCAAAGGTGTACGAGCCAACAAGCGGGCGGGTCATGGAGATTCATACCGATCAGCCGGGTGTCCAGTTCTATACCGGCAACTTCCTGGATGGTTCCGTAACGGGTAAAGCCGGCAAAGTATATCAGAAGAACTACGGATTCTGCCTGGAGACGCAGCACTTCCCGGATTCGCCGAATAAGCCCGACTTCCCGTCCGTAGTCCTCTTTCCGGGACAAAAGTACACGACGGAGACTGTTCTTCGATTCTATACTAAGTAAACAACGAATGTCGTAACGATCAGATCGAGGTATTTTGCCTATTGCGATTCGACTTGTACAAGCCGGACTTCCCTGTTGACGCGACAAGAAATTCACGGCGGGAAATACCTGTGTCTTCAGACCGCATGGCGATTCTCCTTGTAGGAAATATTATCAAGATATGTACACTTTAGATTTTGGCTTGATTTTCGGTATTTGATTCAGCTTCTCTTTGATGTCTTCTTTCTCAAGCGCGAAGCTGGGAGCGATTTCGAGCAGGCAATCGACCGAGCCATCCGGTTTTCTGGGGATAGCGACACCCGCCGATTCGAGCCAGTCGGCGGCACGTGCGGTCATCATCCGCCTTGTGGTTTCAACGCTGTCGACGCCGGTGGCGTTTTTCGTAGGGGCAAATTCTTCACTCCGAATCGTCTGTAATATGACCGATTTCGAGGCCAGCGGCAGCGCATCAAAAACGAAGCTCTCCAGTTTTATGCCGTCGGATTCGACTGCATTTCCCTTCTTGTTTATGCGCCGGACTTTTTTTGCCGCTCTGTGCAACGGTAAAGAGAAATCATCGGCGTTCAATTTTTCCGCGAAGGTGCGGTTGATGATATGGATAGCAATACTTCCAAGCTCAAAGACCAGCGAGCCGTCAGGATTTCGTCTCTCGGCCAGCTCATCGGACAGATCGCTGTATTCGATGACGGTCACCCTGCCGTCAACCAGGCAGAAGTTGCCGACCTTTTCTTTCGGGCCGGATTTTATCAATGCCTTCGATGACATCTCGGCCTGATCGAGAACGTGCAGGCCAATGAAAAGCGGGTCAAAGATATTTATCAGGGGATTATCGACCTGCCAATAACTAAGGAATTCTACGCCGCGTCTTTTCATATCATCCAGGGCGCCGCTTTCGTAAAGGGCCTTGAGGCTTCCACCGTGGCCATCGGGTGAGCAGGCGATATTCGCTTTGTTGGCCAGCAGAATCTTGCCGTCGGAACTGAAATTGGGCAATGTTCCCTGCTGAAAGATAAATACATTCTTTTCGTCCAGACCGTAATAATTATTCAAGCGAAAAATCTCTTTGGTCCGGCCGTAGTTCAAAGGACTGGTCATAATATACCAGGGGCAGCCGGCTTGATATTTTTGCGAAACTGCGGCAATGGAATCGGCAAAGATTCGAAACAACGTTTTATTCTTTATAGGACTGATAGGGAAGTTTCCCTTTGGCCCGTCGAAACCGAGGCGTGTTCCCTGGCCGCCCGCGACGACAAAGGCTGCAACCTTCCCGGCTGCTATTAACTCCTTGCCCAATTTGACCGCTTCGGCATACTTGCGCTGCTGTTCCGGGCCGGCTGGGCTGGAATTATAGGACAAAGCAGGAGCAAAATCGGCACATATTTCAGAAGAAGCAGGATTTTTTTTAATGAAATTGTTCACCCAAACGTCTATTTTATCAAGGTCCAGCCGCTGGATTTGCGCGAGTAAATCCTGCCTTTGGCCTTTTTCTAACTCCTCCCAAAATGCCAAAAGATGACTTTGATGGTGATTTTTTAGCAATTTTTTCTCGTTTTCGTAACTTTTTTGAGTGCTCATATCCACGATTCCGTACTAAAAAGAGGGATTATACACGAATTATAAAAAAGTTTCAAGAACCTATTAAAATTAGACGAAATTCATTTGACAGCCGCGTAACCTTGTGCTAATATTTATGTATAGATGCAGGTAGGTTTGAAAAGTTCTTTATAATAAATCTGAAGCTGTCATCATAATTTTGGTCCCAATTTCATATCAAGAACCCGCCTGCCAAGAGAAATTTTTGCTTGCAGTTTGTATGTATGTCCTTGAGTTGGCTAATAGCAAGTAAGACGTAACTAAAGAACTGACTGCACGAGTTTAATTGGTAAAAACCGGTTATAGAAATTTAGACCGACCGTTATAGAAAATGATTGGCAAGTTAATGGGATTCGCGGGAGAAAAAGTGGGTGTTTGGTGTCTCATGTGTATGCGACAGTAGGCATTTATCTATTAAAATATAAACCGAAGCGTGATTTTAAACGGTCGGACTAGCGAATCTCGAAAAGAAAAAGGAGAAAAAGATGAAGAAAAAAGGTTTTACATTAGTTGAGCTGCTGGTCGTTATTGCGATCATAGCACTGCTCATGGGCATCCTGATGCCCGCGCTGGCCAGGGTAAGGCAAATCGCCTTCCGAATGGTCTGCGGAACGAACCTGTCAGGTATCGGCAAGGCCATGCTGATCTATGCCAACGATTACGAGGATGAGCTGCCTCGTTCCGGCGGCAGAAACAGCTTATGGTCTGCAAGAATACCTGCATGGAACGCCCTGAATCGATTTTCAGCTTACGGCGTAGGCACGGACGGCAGTGGTGGAACGGCAAACATCTCGTCCTGCTTCTACCTCCTGGTCAAGTACGCCGAGGTAACGCCCAAGTCGTTT
>DAOVMB010000079.1 GCA_030630905.1 Sedimentisphaerales bacterium | reverse complement strand
TCCATCGTTTCCCAACATCGTCGATTCAATCTTTCTCATGTCAGCAGTAGTCTTTTTAGCATGGAAGATTAAGAGAGGGTGAATTCAAGGCTTCCAATCTAAGGTACGTGTCGTAAATCAAAATCCATTACAATATAGCTCCTATCGGCTATTTTTATTCAAATTGCAGGGACGAAGAGGAACAAACGCCCCGAAACGGGCAAAACAAATTTGAATGGGCCGTCCAGCGGGCCCTTCGGGAACTGCACGGTACGTTCGGCCTGGCGATTATTTGCTCAGATTTTCCCAATATGCTAATCGGCGCCAAAAAGGGAAGCCCGCTGATTTTGGGAGTTGGCGAGAACGAATATATTTTGGCCTCGGATGCGGCGGCAATCGTCGAGCATACAACCCAGGCAATTTATCTGGCCGATAACGAGATGGTGACCGTCGGCCCGGATGGGTTTCATACCAAAACGATTGGTAATGTTACTGTCGGCAAGGATCTCCAGCAAATTGAATTTTCGTTAGAGCAAATCGAGCTGGGTAGCTTCCAGCACCACATGCTCAAAGAGATTTTCGAGCAGCCCAAGTCCCTTATAACCTGCATGGGCGGCCGAATCGACCGCCGGAACCACGGAATCAGACTTGGCGGCATAGCTTCGTACCTGCGTGACTTGACACGCACCAGGCGACTGATCATGGCCGCCTGCGGAACCGCATTCCACGCCGGCCTGGTGGGAGAGTTTTTGTTCGAGCAGTTGGCGCGTATCCCGGCGGAAACCGAATACGCCAGTGAATTCCGGTATCGCAATCCGATAATCGAGGACCGCACCGTCGTTATAGCGATAAGCCAATCCGGAGAAACGCTCGATACTTTAGCCGCGGTGGAGGAAGCCAAAGAGCGAGGAGCAAGAGTGCTCGGAGTCGTCAACGTCGTCGGCTCGTCCATTGCCAGAGCCACCGATGCAGGGATATATTTGCACGCCGGACCGGAGATCGGCGTCGCCAGCACAAAAGCCTTTACGGCACAGGTAGCGGTTCTGACAATGCTGGCTATCGAATTGGGCAGAAGAAAACACATCAGCAGCGATGAGGCCGACAGGCACATCGAGGAACTTTCCCAAATCCCGGATAAGATAAGCACAATACTGACGCAGTCCGATCAGATAAAAGAAATTGCGGCGGCAAATATCAATAAGGACAATTGGCTTTTCTTAGGTAGGGGCTTTAACTATCCGGTTGCTCTCGAAGGAGCATTGAAACTCAAAGAGATTAGTTATATTCACGCCGAGGGCCTGCCCGCCGCTGAGATGAAGCACGGCCCGATTGCCTTGATTGCCGATGGTATGCCGGCGGTATTCATCGCTACCGCCGGGCCGCAGTACGACAAGATTATGGGCAACATCGCCGAAGTCCGCGCCCGCGGCGGAAAGATTATTGCCATCGCGACCGAAGGCGACCAGAACATCGCCCAACACGCCGACCATTTGATTACGATTCCGGATGCTCCGGAGTTCCTCCAGCCGATGCTGGCTGTTGTGCCGCTGCAATTGTTGGCTTATCACGCCGCCGTGCTCCGGGGCCAGGATGTAGACAAGCCCCGCAATCTCGCAAAAAGCGTTACGGTCGAGTAACTCGTAATAATTCCAGAACAGTTGAGTAGATTCTGTTTTGCCGTGATGATGTACTCAATTTCGATTTGACATACTCCATGCAGGTATTTAAACTCGTAGATAAATCTAATTGGTTGATGAGACTATGCGTATGGGTATTCCGGAAATAATTGCTGACAAGAAGGAGCAGATACTTGCGTTAGCGGCCAAGTATGGTGCTTCAAACGTACGCGTATTCGGCTCGGTTGCGAACGGGACCGCCAATGCCAACAGCGACATTGACTTTCTGGTGGATATGGAGAAGGACCGCAGCCTTTTCGATATGGGTGGCCTGCTCATGGACTTACAAGAATTGTTCGGCCGCAAGGTTGATGTCGTTACCGAGAATGGCCTGCACTGGTATATCAAAAACCGTATTATTAGTGAGGCAAAGCCGATATGAAAGACGACCGGCTTTATCTGATCCATATTAGCGAATGCATCGAACGCATAGAATCTTACGTAGTCGGTAGAGACAAACGGCAGTTTTTAGATTCTACGCTATTACAGGACGCGATTATTCGTAACTTGCAGGTATGCTGAAATAGAAAGCTTATCTGAGTGTATGGCCTAAAGCGTAAATTCGTCTTCGCATTCTCTCGCCTTCCCTTATACTCATACAATATCTTTCTACGCTTCACAAAAAAAGGTTTGATTTAATATAAAAAATGAACTTTCGTAAGAATTGCTTTTATTCGGAAGTAGCACGAAGACGGCTTCGCAAAGGATTTACACTCGTAGAGCTGCTTGTGGTCATAGCGATCATTGCGCTGCTGCTGTCGATTTTGATGCCGTCGCTGCGAAAGATCAGGGCTGTCGCGGCCAGAGTAGGCTGCGCCCACCAACTCAAGCAGATATACCTTGCGGTGGATATGTATCTCAGTTCAAACGACAACACGTACCCATGCGCCCAGGATCCCGTTTCTACAGATCCGTCCTACTGGCTGTGGATGGGTCGCGGCTGGCGGTCGTTTGTCGAGCCTTATCTGGGTGGTCCTATCGATGTTAATAATCCATCGGTTCTGTTCTGCCCTCAGGACCGCGTTGCTAAAGAAAAATATGAGTCCACCAGCTATTCCTACTCGATGGCTTTTTATCACAGCCCCGAGCAGATTGATGATATGAATAGTCCTGCCAATACATATACAAATCCTCGGCCCTCTATCGCCCAGCGAAGTATGGATGTAAGTAAACCTTCCGGCAAGATTCTTATCGGCGAATGGCTCAGCAATCATTCACCCATTGATGAAGATAGTGGATGGTGGTGCTGGGAAGGGTCGCGGAACTACCTCTTTGCTGACGGCCGGACCAGTTTCCTTAAGGCAAAGGAGATTCGACCGGCACGGGATGAATTCCCGGATGCTAATCTGACGGTTCAAGGCATAAAAGGGCAGGACTGGCCACCTTAGCGGCACAATAATTTTCCCCATTGATTCGTATCCTTGTAAGTCACTATTAATACTTCGACATCCAATATTATCGGTTGTTCGCTGAATTGAATTGATTTGATTGCTGTAGATTACGCTTGTTAAAGTCACCAGTACTCTATACAGGGCTTATTATGATTATTGCCCTGTAATTTTTAATATAGTCAGAACAACTAACAGGCCAAGTACAAGCAAAGCGGCTCTCAATACTCGCATGAGCTGCGTTTTAGGCTCGATGAACTTCCATACAAAGGCCCAAAGAGCCGCGATAAGCGATATGCGTAAAACAAAAAATACAATGTCTCTGAACATATATTTATAATACCCTATTTTAATACTCAAGTCAAGCATAAAACAGCCCATTTTAACATGCATAATAAGTAAGAAATTTGTTGTTCCCATTCACGGCGGATAGTTTACTATTTATGTTTATCAATAATTTTTGGTTCTTCCGTATAATGCGCAGGTGCATTCGATGTTCGGAACGATCGAGAAAAATCGCTCGGGACCCCAGAAGCGAAAATTTCCCCCCGCCTGCCCAAATTTACGCCTCTACCCAAACGATTTTTCTCTCAAGACAACCACAAGGAACCGATTTGTCCGGTCCACCTATGCATTATCCGGATGAAGCGGATTTTTTACCTTTTTTGATTCCTCCAGTTTTCTGCCCGGTATATTTTGAACCACGAAAAAATACCAAACATGTACATGAAAATTACTAAGAAGCATGACACGTTCACAGCATGGTCGGATAGCTTGCATTTCAATACTGATAAGTGGTTTTTATGATGTGTTCAGTAGAGGTTTGGGATAGCACAACATCTTTTTGACACCAATATGTGTCATGTAATTTGGCTATAAATATTAAAGTAATTTGAAAAGACAAGCCGAACAGAAATACGTGTATGTCACTAATTAACTGCTTTTTTTAATACTCTAATAGGAGAGTTGAAGATGCATTATCTTGAGGAAGTAAAGAAATGGCTTGGTGAGATTACCGAAGTTTTCCTGCTCCTGGTCGCCCTGGGGATTATAGCTCATATCCTTTTCGGCGAGATGGTTCCTTTCTTTGGAAGTATCGTTCCCAATCTCACTGCACTAATCGCGGACCTGGGCGAAAACGGGCTCGTTGGATTGATCGCATTGGCGGTTATTCTATACCTGTTCCAAAGAAGGAGAGTTTTGGCACAGCAGCAGCAATAAGACGTTCGTTTGTAAAGATTGGACTTCACGGAGCGTAGATGCTGCGCTCCGTGTTTTCTTTTCTCCATTAATCCGGCAAACGGTTTGTGAGGTTCTTTTGTTCCAACAGGCTGAGCATTACGAGACGAACGTCCATTACCTGCTTACCCGGAACATCCAGTGCACTTAGCGTCAACTCGCCCCGGCCCTTTTCCAATCGAAATGTCCCCAGGCCAAGCGGCCGGAAGTCCTTGACGTAAGATTCGCTGCCTCGGTCAACACGGTCGAATTCGGCGCCCACTGACGGTGGATCGTGCGGCTCGGCCACTTTTCCCCGGATACTGCTTTGATTGAAAGTCAGCTCGATTGTAGAGCCGACGTCGTCCTTCGGACAAGTGTAGAAAACCACCGCTTCATATCGCCCGGCGTTCGCGACCTCGATGTCCCATGTGATTTTGTCTTCTTTGCCTATCCAATTTGTGAAGTACGAGCAATTTGGTGCTCTAGCGCTTCGGCGGACGTTGCCGTGCGGTACGCCGTCGCGTGCCGGTAAAAGTGTTGCCGGAAACTCGGGATAACCGACCGTGAAAGGCCGATCGTCCTTTCGTGATTTGGGCAGCACTTCCTGCCTCCACTTGGCAACGGCTTTCCTTAGCCTGGCGGCGACCTTTGGTTTGTCCTTCGAGATGTCATCGTCTTGTCCCGGATCGGCCTGCATATCGAACAGCTTGCCCGTATTATCGAGCCGGTAACGTTGCGTCCGGACGCTGACCCGGCCGTTTTGGTGGGAGAAGATCATTCGATCCGGCCAGTCTTCTGTTTCTTCGAAGAGAAGCGGCTTGATACTGACGCCGTCGAGGGGTTTGTTGCTGACGAGTGGAATCCCCGCCATCTCGGCCAGCGTAGGAAGCAGGTCGATCGCGCCGGCAATTTGCGATATCTTTGTCTTCGGTTCGATATGTCCGGGCCATCGAATCACGCAGGGGACACGGACACCGCCTTCGTCGGTCGAGCCTTTGCGTCCTTTCATGCCGCCGTTCCACCGCCAGCTATTTGGCCCGTTGTCACTGAAATAAATGACGATAGTATTGCCGGCGAGCTTTAATTCTTTGAGCTTCTGCAGAACGCGTCCCACGTTCCAGTCGATATTCTCGCACATCGCTAAGGCACAGCGTGTTTTGTCGATCTGTTCTTTTTCCGGATCGCGGTTCCTCATGCCGAGCGGATGATTCCTGAACTCTTCCCAGAAACGGTCGGGTACCTGCATGGGCGAGTGCGGCGTGTTGAAAGGCATATAGCAGAAAAACGGCCGGCTCTTGTTTTGCTCGATAAACGCCAGGGCGTGATCGGTCAGATCGTCGATGATGAATCCCTTTCCTCTGACGATTTTGCCGTTATGTTCGAGGATAGGATCGAAGTAGTTGCCCCAGTGGCCGGAGCAGAAGCCATAATACTCGTCGAATCCGCGGCCGTTCGGATGGTAGGGGTATTGGGTGCCGTTGTGCCATTTGCCGAATGCCGCCGTGGCGTAGCCCGCCGACTTGAAAGTGTCGCCGATTGTCTTTTCGTCGGCGTTCAGTCGCTCGGCTCCGGTCGACACACCGCGAACGCCGCCACGCGGGTGGTAGCGCCCCGTTAGAAACTCGGCCCGCGTCGGCGCGCAGACGGCGCAGACGAAGAACCTCTCGAACATGGCCCCATCCCAGGCTAAGGAATCGATGTTCGGTGTCTCGATGTTGAGGTTTCCGTGGAGCCTCAGGTCGCCCCATCCCTGGTCGTCGCTCAGGATGACCACGATGTTAGGTTGCTCTTTTGCCTGGGCCGCTTGCCCGCGAAATGGAACAATGGCGGCAATCGTGCCGGCGCACGCACCTCTTAAAAAATCACGACGTGTAAACTGCGAATGCTTCATTGTCCTGTCTCTTCTAACTTCTTAAATACGCATCGGCAATCATCATAAGCTCTGGGGCAGCGCCTTTCAACAGCTTTTTTACGCCCCGGCAATACTCGCTTGACTTGGGGATACCTTATAGCGAGAATAAAGCTATAATTTTCTTTGCAGAATTGGTTTGAAGGGATTGGAAGATGAATAAACTGTATTTGATTTTATTTACTGTATCGATTTGTGCCGTCGGCTGCTCGGCAACATATACTGTGCATGTCAATGGATTTTCCAAGCTTGACGAACCGATCAAAGATAAGGCATCAATATATGTGACGGTGGATCCGAATTCTCAGAATCCTATCTTTGATAATGAAATCAAAACCAAGATTGAGATGCTGTTAAAAGAGCAGGGGTACGTGCCGGCTCCTAACGTTGAGATTTCAGATTATCGGCTTGCCTTCCAGGTAGGTTTGGATTCACGCAGAGTATCAGGCTATACGCCGCTCTATCGTCCTTTTATAAGTTTTCACGATAGATATTGGGGAGATTATCATTTCGGCTATACCAGCTATGTGCCGTATTACGACACAAATTACGACCAATGGCTCGTAATGAAGGTCTTTGCCCCTGACCGCAGTTCTGCTTCGGATGCCGAGCAAGTTGTCTGGATCGGCGAGGCTATGACCGGAACAAGCATTGCCGATCTTCGACATGTGGTCAACTATCTGCTGGTTGCCGGCTTCGAGTATTTCGGCGTGGACACCGGCAAGCAAATGACTCTGACAATACCCCCCGACGATCCTAGGATAATCCGGATTGAATCTTTTCGGCAGAACCAAAGTCTCACCTTATCTCCAAGCCATGAACCACGATTCACGAGGCACGAATCACAAATTATGAGCAACAAATTGGCAGAAAAATCACTTGGCATTTCGTGATTTTTTTATGTTAACCTTGCTTATAGAGGTTAACATAGGTTAACCAAGTATATCAGGGTTAACAAGGTGGTTTACGAGTTAAGTTTTTATGCAATAGAAGCTTATAAATAAGCTAAGGCCTTTTTTATATAATGAAATGGATTATGAACCGTCAAGGCCACAGAAAAATTCTTAAAAAGCCATCTGGTAAAGCTTCAAATATAAGTTGATCACTACCCTTCCTTGATATACACCACTTACACTTCTAATCTTCCCACTGCTTTTGGTAATATTTCATTGCGTCGGGTAGGAGGTTTTTTAGGTTTTGGATTCTGGTTTGGTCGGCGGGATGGGTGCTCAGGAATTCCGGCGGTCGGGCACCTGTCTTTTGTGCTGCCATTCTCTGCCAGAATCCGATGGCCTCTTCAGGATTGTAACCGGCCATCGCCATGAAGATCAGGCCCAGATGGTCCGCTTCATTCTCGTGGACCCTGCTGTAGGGCAGCAGCATGCCGACCTGGGTGCCGATGCCGTAGGACTGCATGAACAGGTTCTTCGTTTGCTCGGGTCGGTCTTTCAACGCGGTCGATAATGCCAAGCCCCCCATTTGCACGAGTAATCCCTGCGTCATGCGTTCGGCGCCGTGTTTAGCGAAGGCGTGGGCAATTTCATGGCCCATGACCACCGCCAGTCCGGTCTCGCCCTGCGCGATCGGCAAAATGCCCGTATAGACAACCACCTTTCCGCCGGGCATGCACCAGGCATTGACGTTGGGGTCCTCCACCAGGTTGAATTCCCATTCGTAGCCTGCTATGCGATTTTCAATGCAGTTTGTTTTACAATACTGCTCGACGGCTTTTTGGATTCTGCTACCGATGCGCTTGACCATTTGTGTCTGTTCGGTGTTAGTGCTAAGCTTGTTCTTGGAAAGGAATTCACCGTATGATTGAAAGCTCATTGAATTCATCGTTGAATCGGGGACAATATTGAATTGTTTTCTGCCGGTGATTTCGACCTCCGTGCAGCCGGATAGCAATAAAAGAATGCCGGACAGAATGATTAATTTTGATTTCAGAGAAGCTTTCATAGTACTTGCCCCTTTCTTGATCAGGTATAGCAATAATTTTTCCATAAAACGTAGCATTATGTATTTAAATAGACTGTATCATTTTTCTACAAGCTTTTTTAGCTGCTGTTCTATTATTTTTCGTTTATTTCATTCTTGATTTCGTTCAGCAGATTAATTGCTGCGATAGGAGTCAGGTTGTTCACGTCGGTGGAGGCGAGTTTTTCTAATACAGACTTGTGTTTCTCCACGAAGAGGGTGTCTTTGTCCGGCTCTTTTGTCTTGTGGCGAGCGAGATGTTCGCCGGTGGCTTCTTTTTGGAAGGTGCTT
>DAOVMB010000217.1 GCA_030630905.1 Sedimentisphaerales bacterium | reverse complement strand
ATGGGAATCTATCGCCTGGGAGAAAACATCGATTGCATCGGCAAGCCAGCCCTTCATGGAAAAGCAGAAGCCGATTTTATTTAACGCTGCAATCTTCCGTCTCGGGTCTTTCTGCGCTTCCTGGAACAGGGGTATCGCTTCGTTGTATTGTTCATTCCTGAGAAGACGGAGAGCGTATTCATATTTTACTCCAAGGTCAGTCGGATAATTCTGCACGCAAAGCCCGTAATGTTCCAATTCAGTGCTGGTTAATTGTGCTGATAGTTGTTCGAGTGCGGTCTTGGACTCCACATCGTTGGGATTAGTCTCAAGGGCGGTTTTTGTCTCTTTTATCCTTCTCTTGAGCTGTTTAATCCTTAGCAGGCCCGCCCGCCGCTTGAAACTAAAATCGCTTCTGGCTTTATAGGTATTTTCCAGCAGCGAGATAGCGTCATTTTCGGCTTGTTCGGTTTCCAGTCCCGAAAGGGCATCGGCCAATTCGAATATGTTCGCCGGAAGATCTGAATTTTGAGCTATTTTTTTTCTCGCATCTTCAACTGCTTTGATGCGGTAATCCTCGGTTTTGACCACGCCGGCCTGAGCTTGAAGTTTCTCCTGGCCCTCGCGGTCCTTGATGGATTTCCTGAAATCGCCCTCGCCGTCATAGTTGCCCCTGGCCATCGTCAGTTCGGCCGAGAGGTTCTTGAACTCATCCGACAATGCCCCGTCATCAGGTCGAAGTTTGGCAGCTCGCTGAATCGCAACGATTGCCTTGTCGAATTGGCCAAGAGTGCTATAGGAATCTTTTAGCAGGATATATGTTTGCGCAGATGGATTCCTGGATGCGTTGGCGATCTGAAATGTCAAATTGGCAACCCAATCTGCTGTTTTGTTATAGCCGCCTGCGATCGCAGCCTTAAGCATCGCCTCAGCATAAGGCAAATGGTCGGGATCCTTCGTGAAAAGGTATTCGGCATTGAGCATCTGCTCCAGCGGCGTTTTGCCGCCAAGACGCTTGACTCGCTCCATCATAGTAGGCTTTTTACTGCCGGATGCCTGCCGTTGCAGAGCCAATTCGGCCAGCGGCAGATGCCCCTCTGTAAGCGCATCAGGGGCGTAACGCAGCCCCTGGATGTACATATCGATAGCATAATCGAAGTTTTTCGTCTCGGCTACCTTTCCGGCTTTATCAAAAAAAGCTCTGGCTTTAGCGGCTGCCTGACTATCTTCTTTTGGCATAAGTTCTTATCAATTCAGGTTTTCATATATAATTCGACCGGCTTATGGTAGTCTTCGGCTAAAATTTGTCAACAAATAAATACTTGTATAAAAAGTAAAGCTGTGCTATATAAATCCTAAGCGTATGATTTTGCGTTGGGAACCCAAGAAACAACTTGAATAGAGGCCGATTACGGAGAAACAAAGATGATAAATGCTCTTGAACAGTATGATCCGCAGATTTGTGAGCTTATACGACAGGAAGCGGCGCGCCAGAGCGGCTCAATCCGCCTGATTCCCTCGGAAAACTATGTATCAAAAGCAGTTATGCTTGCCAGTGGAAGCTGCCTGACCAACAAATACGCCGAGGGTTACCCCGGCAGACGATACTATGAAGGCCAGCAGGTGACCGACCTGATCGAAAGAACGGCTCAGGAACGGGCGAAGAAATTATTCAAGGCCGACCACGCAAACGTTCAACCCTATTCCGGCTCGGTTGCGAACCTGGCGGCCTATGCCGCCCTGATAGATCCCGGTGAAACGATTATGGGAATGTCTCTTTCTCATGGTGGGCACCTGACGCACGGTTGGAAGGTCTCACTGACCAGCAAGTTCTACAATTCCGTGCCGTACCCCGTAAATCCCAATACCGGCATGCTGGATTTCGACAAGATCGAAGAGCTTGCGATGAAACACCGTCCGAAAATAATCATCTCCGGCGCCACCGCGTATCCGAGGGAAATCGACTTTGAAATCTTCGGTCAAATTGCCAAAAAAGTCGATGCATACATGGTCAGCGATATTGCCCATATCGCGGGTCTTGTCGTTGCCGGCATCCACAAAAGTCCGGTTCCCTACGCCGATGTTGTCTCAACTACGACACATAAAACGCTGCGTGGCCCTCGCGGCGGTATGCTGCTGTGTAAGGAAGAGCACGCAAAAAAGGTGGACAAGGCGGTTTTTCCCGGCCTGCAGGGCGGGCCGCATGTGCACACAATGACCGCCATCGCCGTGGCAATGGCAGAGGCCGATACGACGGAGTTCGTTGCTTACGCAAAGCAGATAGTCGAAAACGCAAAAGCCCTGGCGGAAAAGCTGCTGGAATATGGTTTCGATCTCGTAACCGGCGGGACGGACAATCATCTTATCTTAATCGATTTGAGAAGTAAAAAAATACCCGGCAAGAAACTGGCGAAGGCCTTGGACAGGGCCCGAATTGTCACGAATTATAACACAATACCAGGCGACCCAGCGCCTCCGATGAATCCGAACGGATTGCGTATAGGCACGCCGGCTATTACCACACGCGGTTTTAAGCAAGGGCAAGCGAAGCAAATTGCCGATTTCATAAAGACAGTCGCTGAAAATATCGACAATGAATCGATCATCGAGCAGGTCGGAAAAGAAGTCCTGTTGCTGTGCTCGCAGTTCCCCGTGCCGGAGCATTTCATAATACCGAACAAAAATAACAAATAGCGTATAGGAATTAACAAAGCCGCGACAGCAATGGGGCGGCCATAAAACGAAAGATACGAATCATGCTGAAAGAATTATTTCGAAAGCAGGCGGAACTAAATAAACGGACAGGCTTCGATCCCGATGCACTTCGAGCGGACTTTAACCCGCAGACAGCCGGAATCTGGCTGAACAACTATATCGCGGCAATGAGCAATGAATTAGAGGAGCTGCGCGACTGCAGCTTCTGGAAGCACTGGTGCAAGGAAGCCAAAGAAGGCAAACGATACATGCTGAACGATCTACAGAATGCGAGAGTCGAAGTTATCGATATGCTGTTCTTCTGGATGAGCCTGGCGCAATGCGTCGGCCTGGACGCCGACGACGTCGTTCGATTATATGAGCAGAAGCTGAAAGTCAACCACACACGACAGGACCAGGACTACTCAATGGCGGCAAAGACTGAAGACGATAATAAAAATATAATTTAGTCATTGGTAAACAGTTGTTTGTTTATAGGACAGATGATTTGTAACGAAATATTTTAATGGAAAGGAGAAAGAAATGAAACGACTAATTATAGTCACGATCGGAGCAATGTTAATGAGCACGCAGGTTTTGGCTTTTGATCTTATGGGCCCCACGACATCCAGGCTGAAAGACAGCGGCAAATCCAGTGTCGGCGTAGAATATTTCTGGAGCAGTATGGAAATCGATGCTGACGGTATTTCCGCTCTTGACCTGACCTCCGACACGATAGATGATTTCGAGATAGATAAGATTACTGCAAATCTGGCTTTGGGTATGGGGCGAGGTTCTGAGATATTTTTTCGTATCGGAGTAGCCGACGCGAGCCCGGACAATAACAACGATTGGGGTAATATTCCCGACCATATAGGAAGCAGCGACGAAATTCTTGTTCTCGGCGGCGGGGCTAAATGGACACTTTATGAAGATGCGAACTTCGGATGGGGCTTACTGACCCAGGTAAGTTGGGCTGAATATGATTTTGACGGAAAAAGTTATTCCGTCGGCGCTCACAACGTAACGTTATCTACTGAGTTTGAGATTGTTGAAGTTCAGATAGCTACAGGGCCTACTTTAAAACTCAATGAGGATATAACAATTTTTGGCGGTCCTTTTCTGTATTTTCTCAACGGGGATGCGGATTTTGACGGTACCATAGATGGCTCACCGGCAATAATCAGTGCCGACCTTGAACAGGAGTCGCTATTAGGAGGTTATATAGGCGCAGGACTGGAGTTGGGCCAAAATGTAAATCTTTCTTTCGAAGTACAAACCACGAGCGGTAGCTACGGTATGGGCGGCCAACTCATTTGGAAGTTCTAAGCTTCAAAAGCGAATGATTAGGAGATTGGAACTGTTGACAACACAAGGTTGGCCCTGGGACTTTTTCAAAAGTCCCAGGGCTCCTTCTGCCTTTTAGTAATAATTCGATTCCAAAGTTGCGGAATCTCTATTTGGGCATACCGATAACTTTAATGTTGTCAATCGCCCACCACCAGTCATTGCCGGCGTCGTACAAGCCGAACGTCAAAACCACGTTTGTCGCCCACGGAGGATTTTCCAAATCGATGGTGATGCTCTCGTTGGTGGAGTTGTCGTCCTTGAAATTCGGACTACTTGAGTCAGATTCCCACAAGAGCACCTCGATAGGCTCGGCGCCGTTGAAGGAGGCGGTTATGTTGGCCGTCTGGTGATAGTTGTCATCGAATTCCGGACGCCAGCTTGAATCGAACGTGAGCTGAACCGTACCCGCCTCACAACCGGAAATATCAATCGCGGGAGTACTGAGGAAGGTCTTATACCAGCCCTCTGCTGCCGAGTCTGGATGATCCGCGTCATCCCACTCATCCGGGTCGGCCACAGCAACGGTACCCTGTCCCAACGTGTATTCCGAACGCCTTTGATCGCCGGCTACGCTGGTCCACCAGTCCTTGTTAGTGAAGGCCCAGCCGGCCCATTCGGTCATACCATCAGTGGCCAGATCGCCAATACCGGGAACACCGCTCTCGTCAATGATCCATCCTTCCGGCGGCGTGTCCGTCCAGACATCTTCACTACCAGCGGACTCCTCCAAGCTCGTACCAAGGGCCACACTCTCGAAATCCTCATCAAACAACAGGACTGGTCCGACGGGGGCTGCGGTGGCAGCCAATCTAATATCATCAAAGTACATCTTACCTGAACCACCGGCCTGCGGATTGTTCTTATCACCGAAGCCAATGGCAATCGTATTGACATTGGCAAGGTCCACGCCCTGATCAGCAAATGCCTGCAGCTTGATATTCCACGCCATCCAAATAGATATCTGAGAAGCATTCGGATCATCATGATAAGCCACCGCACTGCCGTTAAGAGCAACATACATCTGCTCAGCAGCATTGTTTGAATTACCCCTGAAGTAAAGTGTTAACGTATTTACATCGTTCACTGTCCAGTCGCTCGGATACGCACCATCCAAAGTCAGCTCCGCTTCTGAATAGTTAAAATAGCCTTCCTTATTGTTGTCGTACCAGAGCGGCATTGACTGACTGCCGCCATGGACAATAGTTTCCTCGGTATATGAAGCAGTGGTTTCGTCGCCGACAGCCGCCCCGGTTCCGTTGCCGGAGTAGGCCGGTTCACTACCGTGCGCGACATAGCCAAGCCCATCTTTCCACGCCCACCATATCTCGTT
>DAOVMB010000461.1 GCA_030630905.1 Sedimentisphaerales bacterium | reverse complement strand
CGGAGCATTCATCGGTGATGTGCACCGCAAGGCGTCTCGTCTGGACGGCGGTATCGAGCTTGTAGCCGGGGCGTTCGATATCAATCCGCGCAAATCCAAGCAGCAGGGACGCGAGCTTATGCTCGATCCCAAGCGCGTTTACGGCACTTACCAGCAGATGATCGAGCGAGAGCTTAAGCTGCCCGAGGGCGAAAGGATCGATTTTGTTTCGATTACCACGCCGAATAACTGGCATTTTCCGATCGCGAGAGATTTCCTCAATGCGGGCTTCCACGTAATGTGCGAAAAACCGATGACAATCAACTCCAAAGAGGCAAAGGAACTCAAGCAAATCGTCAAGAAGACACGCAGAGTGTTCGGACTGATGCACAACTACACGGGCTATCCTATGGTGAAGCTTGCGCGTGACATGGTTCGCGCCGGCGACCTGGGCAAGATTCGCAAAATCGTCGTGCAGTATCCGCAGGGCTGGCTGGCCACGGCTCTGGAGAAAACGGGCCAGATGCAGGCCGCCTGGCGGACCGATCCGAAGCAGAGCGGCGGCGCCGGATGCATGGGTGACATCGGCACTCACGCCGAGAACCTTTCCGAGTACATCACCGGCTTGAAGATCAAGGAAGTCTGTGCCGACCTGACGATTTTTGTCAAAGGCCGGAGGCTCGACGACGACGGCAACGTTTTGCTGCGTTTCAACAACGGAGCCAGAGGCGTTCTGCACGCCAGCCAGGTCTCAATCGGCGAAGAGAACAATATTGCTATCTGGGTTTACGGCGAAGATAAGGGCCTGGAATGGCATCAGGAGCACCCAAACCAATTGTACGTCAGGGTTCCGGACGGACCGGTACAAGTTTGGAGTCGTGGAAATGCGTACGTCGGCGCCAAGAGCGCCGCGGCGGGTCGCGCCACACGTCTGCCATCCGGCCATCCCGAGGCGTTCTTCGAGGCCTTCGCCAACAATTACCTCAACTTCGCCGAAACCATACGGGCGAGGATAACAAGAAAGAAACCCGATCCCCTGGCGCTGGACTTCCCGGACGTCAACGACGGCCTTCGCGGCATGCTCTTCATCGAGACCGTTCTGGCAAGCACCAAGAGCAAGCAAAAATGGATCGCGTTCAAAAAATAGCCGGCAGGACGTGACATTTAGGAGTACACAGAATGCAAAACGTGCAAGAGAATTCACATTCAGGCAGCACGAGGATCTCCCGGCGTGGTTTGATGACTTCCGCTGCCGCGGCGGCGGCAATTCTGGCCGGCAAAAGTGTAATCTTTGCCGCACAGGCTAAAAGGAAGCTGAAGATCGCTCTAATTGGCTGCGGCGGCCGGGGCAACGGAGCTTTGGGCAACTGCATGGAGGCGACCAAACATATCAACGGGCTGGAACTGGAATTAGTCGCTACCGCCGACTGGTTTAAGCAAAAGGCCGAATCGACCGGCGGCAAATACCAGCTTGACGCATCTAAATGCTTCGGGGGCGGCAACGCATATAAGAAGCTGCTCGATACGAACGTGGACGTCGTGCTTATGGCCACGTCGCCGAACTTCCGTCCCGTGCATTTCGAGGCAGCCATCAAAGCGGGCAAGCACGTCTTTATGGAAAAACCAGTTGCCGTCGATCCGCCGGGCGCTCGAAAGATTATCGAGGCCGGCAAACTTGCTAAGAAAAACGGCCTCGGAGTCGTCGCCGGCACGCAGCGCCGTCACCAGGCGAACTATCGCCGGATTCAATACGCCGTCGAGAACGGCGCGATCGGCAAAATCGTCGGCGGCTGTGTCTGGTGGTGCGGCGGGGCACTCTGGTACAAGACCAAAGACCCGAACGAAAGCGACGCCGACTATATGGTCCGCAACTGGGTCAGCTTCACCGAAATGTCGGGCGACCACATCGTCGAACAGCACGTTCACAACCTCGACGTCGCTAACTGGCACATCGGGCATCCGCCGGACAACGCACTCGGTTTCGGCGGCCGCGCACGCCGCAAGACCGGCAACCAGTTCGACTTCCACAGCGTTGATTTCGATTACGGCGACGGCGTCCGTATTCACAGCATGTGCCGCCAGGTAAACGGCTGCGACGGCGGAGTCCGGGAGTTCTTCAGAGGCACCGAAGGCCAGACCATGGGCGAGGGCGGCCTTAAAGGAAGAAGCATAAAGCCGCCGAGCTTCACCGACCGCAACGCCTACGTTCAGGAGCACGTCGATCTGCTCGAAAGTATTCTCAAGAACGAGCCGCTCAACGAGGCCCGAAACGTCGCCGAATCGACGCTCACCGCGATCATGGGGCGTATCTCCACCTATACCGGCAAGCTGGTCCGCTGGAAAGACCTTACTGAGAACACAAGCTCGCCCTGGTACAACATGGCGCTCACTCCGACCGCGGCTGATTTCGAGTCACCCGGAGTAGTAGCTCCGCCGGACGATATCGTTGCAATCCCCGGAAGAGATTAAAGACGACACCCTTCGTCTCCGCTCAGGGTGAAGAAAGCCTTCATGCCGAGCGGAGACGAGGCACTTGCAGGCTACCCCAGGCAGAGCGGACAAATAAATCTGTAGGGTGGGGCAATACCGTAAGGCATCCCTTAGGGAGCCCCACCCTACGCTTTTCTGCTATAAAAAACAGCCTTATGAGGCTAATCTATTCGACAATTGTTAAATAATTCAGAGAATTATCTCGACAAAAAACATTTATTGTCGTATAATGTATAACAAATAGAATACAGAATTCAGGATACAGGAGACTTGGTTATTTATTATTGATTATTGATTATTGATTATTTCTCTTTGGCCTCCGGGCTCTCTATGGCTCAAACAACGGTGTTAATCGGTGTAAATCCGTGTCTAAAAGAATGCTATTTGAAAAAACAAGCTTGTCCCTTCAACTACGTTCAGGGCAGGCTCTGAGCGAAGTCGTATGGAGCCAATTTATTTCGTATTGAGTACTGCGTGATGCGTATTGCGAAAAGGAATTTGAAAAAACAAAGCCAATTTTTTAACGGGTAAAATGACGTTAAATCAATATTAACAATGG
>DAOVMB010000499.1 GCA_030630905.1 Sedimentisphaerales bacterium | reverse complement strand
AGCGGAAATGGCCGACGTCACACTCGGTATCGAATCCTGGCTCAGTGCCGAGCAGCACATCGATATTATCGAACGGGTCGGCTCGCGCGCCGTCAAGGTGTACTATGACGTAGGCAACTCGCACAAAGCAGGCTATGATATCTACAAGGAAATCCGCCAACTCGGCCCGCTCATCTGCGAGTTTCACGCCAAGGACTACGACAACCTCTACGGCAAAGGCTCGATCGACTTCAAAGAGGTCCGACTGGCGATGGACGATATCGGTTATCGCGGCTGGCTCGTCATGGAAGGCACGGAAATGCCGCTGGGCCTTGAGGAAAGCTGCCGATACGACGCTGAATACTTGCGGGGCATCTTTCCGAAAAAAGTATAGCGCTACAGGGCAGGCAAAACCCGGCTGTGAGCGAGGGATTGCTTCGGGATTGAGTCTGTGTTTTGTTATTCCTGCGAGAGCGGGAATATGAATGGCTGAATCACTCAAAAAACAGAGGAAGGACCTGATATGAAATCGCATTACTATTCCACCATTTTAGCCGTACTGATTCTTGCAGCGGCCCAGCTCGCATCGGGCACGCCGCTGGATGATTATGTCACAAAACCGGATGACAGCTATACTTATAGCGTTGTCAAAACCGTTTCCGGCCTGGGTCATACTGCTTATATTCTGGATATGACCTCGCAGTCCTGGCGCAGCAAGGACGAGGTCGACCGACCGCTCTGGAAGCACTGGCTGACAATCGTCAAGCCCGTCAACGCCACCGGCGATAAAGCGCTGCTGTGGATTAACGGCGGCAGCAACAATCGCTCCGCGCCCGACTCGCCTGACAAAATGCTGATCGGCATAGCCCTCGGCGCCGGCTCGGTTGTCGCCGATCTGAAAATGGTGCCGAACCAGCCGTTGATGTTCCCTGATGGCGGCAGGCCCCGCTCGGAAGACGGGATCATCGCTTATACCTTCAGTAAGTGCCTGGCTACCGGCGACAATTCCTGGCCGCTCCTGCTGCCGATGGTCAAGAGCGCCGTCCGCGCGATGGACACGATTCAGAGCCATCTTAAGTCTCTCGATTCCGGCGCGCTCGATATCAAGCAGTTCGTAGTTTCCGGCGGCTCCAAGCGCGGCTGGACGACTTGGCTGACCGCTGCGGTCGATAAGCGGGTGGCCGCCATCGCCCCGGCCGTCATCGACGTACTGAATATGGATGAGCAGATGAAGCACCATTTTGCCGCTTACGGCTTCCATTCCGACGCTATTGCAGATTACGGCGAAATGAAGGTATTCGAGAGGCTCGACACGCCCGAAGGCCAGTCGCTGGTAAAATTTGTCGATCCGTACGAGTACCGCGACCGCTACGCGGCGATTCCCAAGTGCCTGATAAATTCGAGTGGCGACCAGTTCTTCCTGCCGGACTCGGCACAGTTTTACTTCCACGACCTGCCCGGCGAGAAATACCTGCGGTATGTCCCGAATACCGACCACGGTCTTGGCGGCTCGGACGCTCACATGAGCCTGTTGGTGTTCTTCCAGTCCATCCTGTCCGATTCGCCCCGGCCGAAGTTCTCCTGGTCGGTCAAAGACGACGGCTCGATCGAGGTCAAAACGACCACAACTCCGACGACGGCCAAACTCTGGCAGGCCACGAATCCCAAGGCAAGGGATTTCCGGCTTGAAATCATCGGGCCGGTCTGGAAAAGTTCGACTCTGGAGCAGCAGGGGGGCGGCAAATACCTTGCCAAAGTCCCCGAGCCGGACGAGGGCTGGACCGCCTTTTTCGTCGAGTTGACATTCGACAGCGGCGGCCCGCTTCCATTCAAATTCACAACCGAAGTCCACGTAGTGCCGGAAACTCTGCCCTTCGCCCAATAACGGTGGCCCTGCGAACAATAGAGACCACAAGAAACTCAGCGAGTTCGGTATTCCGGGCCCGGCGGGGAGAAGGTCTTTGCCGGAGCACGCCAGCGAGAAATACCGATCAGATTCCGCCCGAAATTGACTTTGATTGGCTTTGTTTTTTCGCTGCCCAAAACCGCAATATTCTTCATAATCCTTTTTTTAATAAATATTTATGTTCATTGACCTCCTTTGAAATTGGCTTTGTTTTTTCAAATTAACCACGAATGAACTCGAATAAACACTAAGAAATAGTCAATAACCGCGGATTTCGCTGATTTACCCTGTGAGATAACGGTTTTACCTATCTCACGGGGTAAACACGGAAAAGATGGAAATAGTCAATAGTCAATAGAAAATAATCAATGAAAAGGTCTCCTGTATTCTTTATTCTAAATTCTATTCGTTAAGTATTATACGAACAATTATACAAAATGTCTAATAAATTTCAGAAAAATCTCCATGAGACGGCGGTCTTATTTCGTATTGCGTATAGCGTGTAGCGGATAACGTAGGGCAGACAGCGATTAGAGAATTTCCGCACTTTTTTCTTTTACCTTGCCCTCATACCGCTGAAAACCGCGTTCGCATAAAAATTTATGAAAAAATCCCAAAAAAACCGTCAACTTCGGGCCACTTATGGTACTAATATAATAGGAAAGCAGTTATTTTGCAGCGGTTGATCAGTAGCGAAGTTGGATTGGCCGGAGTATATGGTTGTTGGCGACGCCGTTTGACGGGCACCTTTGGGATATGCGGCAAGGACTAACATACGGCGAGATGTTGAGTTCAGGATGAATAAGGGAGTTTATGTGCGCGTGATATAGCCGGTACGTTCGGAATCAAAACCATGGGCAGTCCCAAAGTAAAAATAGT
>DAOVMB010000265.1 GCA_030630905.1 Sedimentisphaerales bacterium | reverse complement strand
TATTTCGGATTAACTTTTTTAAACTCGTCAAATCCATACACGTCCGGCCTGGGACCCGCTTCGGCTATAAGGTTGACGGCATCCGCAGCCCATGTACGGATGACAGGCTTTCTGCCGTCGATGCCCAAACGCCGATCAATGATAGCAAGCGCTCCCCACGGACGGTCATGGCAGGAGCCAAAAATGCACATAACCTTCTCTGTGCCTGGGATGGCGCGTGCGTCGATAACACCCCCGGGAGACCACGTATTGTTGCCCCAATAAACCGACTGGTTCGTGCCGTCGGGATTCACCGTCCAAAGTCCCTGGGCATCCCCGAAGTTACGATCCACGTACTCCCACCGATCATAGAGTATTCTCCCGTCCGGCATGAGAGCGGCATGGCCCTCGTGCAGTGTGCTCTTTCCAATCTGATGGATGTTGGCTCCATCAGCATCCATCCGAAAAAGATTGCCCATAATATGACGGTTACACATGCAATACTTCGGCTCACGCGTCGAAGAGAAAACGATGCTGTCATCCGGCAGGTACAATGGATCAAAATCCGCCACACTCGGCGCGGAGGTTAACTGCTTTAAGCCTGTACCATCGGCATTGATCTCATAAATATGGTAATCATCCTCGATATTCTTTCTCATAGAAAAGACTATTTTTCCGCCCCCAAAATGAACTTCCGGATCGCGCACCATACCTTCGGATGTTTCGATCAAAGTTTTGACTTCGCCTCCTCGGATGAAGTCTATGGTTTTCATCGCCCCGCCGCCCCGAAAGCTATTTGTGTTGATCTCGCCGGTCTTGAAAATGGTGGCGGTGTTGTGATGGTCGCTCTTGTATTGTTCTCGCACCACAAAGAGAATCGGCCGGCCGCTAATCAGCGGATTGGCAACGAGCGCTTCACGCCGAAGCGATTCGAACTCCGCCTGATCCCCACGCCGTTCGATTTCACGCAGTCTGGTCAGATACTCGTCGCCGTCTGGATATTTGTCGCCGAAGGTACTCTTCAGGTCTTTTATAGCAGCCCTCAAGGCTGCTGTTTCTTCCGCCGGGACTATTGGTTTGCTTACAGCAGGCTTACAAAATAAAACCAAAGCAAGAAAAAAGATCGATAAGACAAATAAACAAATACCTCGAATATCAGCCGACATTTTTTACCTCAATATCAATTTGTATATACAATAGAACTAAATGACAGCATGATGCCGGTTTAGTACTACTTCCCGGCCAAACAGACAACACTGCCGTCTCGTAAAGAAGCAAACAGGCGGCCACCCACGGCGATCATGCCGTCGAATACGGGAGGATGCTCCAGCATTGTTTCAGAAAGCTTCTTCCCATCGGCGCCTGAGACGGCCACAAGCCATGCTCCCCTGCGTGCTTCGAAGGCTGCATAAGGATCCTTCGGATCAAGAACGTCCGGTGGACCGGCAACAAACAAAGTATCGCCCGCCTTGACCATAGCACGAATTCGCACATCCAGCCAATTCGTCCAGACCGGTGGTTCCGCTCGTGTATAGCCGATGCCCTTGTCTGCCCCGAATCCGCGGCTGACACTGTCCAATCCGGGATTGCCTTCGCGAGGGATGTGTGATTGGGGCAGCCACGCGAGCGGCTTGCGCGAGCCTGCTTCGCCAAGAATCTGCGGCTCGTTAGTATTGAAGTCGGCAAACAGCAGATAGCCTTCCTTGCCTGGGAAGAACATCGGGCTGTGCACGTTCCGGCGATAAAATGTGCGGACGGCATAAGTCTTCTCGTCATCGACCACAAGGAGCTGGCCGGTCTTCGGCGCCTGGTTCGCCAACTGAAAGCCGGGCCAACGCTTGGAGTACATCCAGAACGTACGGTTGTACCAGGAGTCGTCCAGCAGGCCGGATGTCGAGAATACATGCAGACCCACATCTTGTGCCCCTTTGCTCGACAGGACGTCCACTTCAACCTCCTTCAGCTCCGGCGTCATTTTCTTCTGACGCATGTAGAGGAATCCGCCCTGACTAACAAGCACATCCGAATTAGCGCCGAGGACAAAGAAGGCCAGATCACGCTCACCGTCCACGCTACGATGCGGGCCTTCCAGCAAGCCCTTGTGGAGGATTTTACCCGTGGCAGGCTCCAGGCTGTAAACGCGAATCCCACCGTCCAGATACGTAGAGCGCCCCGCCGTGAAGTACACGACATCGCGAGTCACCAGGACGCTGCCGTGAACGGGCCATGTCGATTCGATCTGACCGAAGGAGCCGATGCGCTGATCGGTTGGGGCCGCGAGGAAGCGCCATACGAGTTGGCCGTCGGATGCGCGCACGCAATACACACGTCCATCCGCCGAGCCGAACAGAACCAATCCTTTATAGATTGTTGGAGGCGAGTCGATACGGCCGTTTGCAGTAAAGCGCCACGACTCCTGGCCGCTTGCCATGTCCAGCGCATAGATGGTGTGAGCATCCGGTTTGGCAACAAACACCTTACCACCGGCAGCAACCGGGGCCGTCAGCTTGCCCTTCAGCGTAACCTTCCAATCAATTTCTACGTTTGAAGGCACGCGCGTTTGGGTCGTGCCGCTGCGAGCTGCATCATGGCGAAACGTCGGCCAGTCATTGGGATTTTCGATTGGCGATTTTCGATTGGCGATTGTTCCGAAAGCAGGGCCTTTTTCCAGACGCTGGCTGTCCGGAACCGGCTTGGGAGCATTATCCGGATTAGCCTTCAACGCGGCATATCCCAGAAACTTTGCCCCTGGCTGACAAAAACACTGATCCGGCGGGACGTACAACATGCCGTTCGCTGGCGTCATCCCGTATTTGCATGCTCCTCGAAGCCAGTTGTTCATGCCGTGGTTGTCACCCTTAAAATCGAGGAACTCAGCGCCTTCATAGGAACTGATCAGGTATCGCGTGGTTGCTTTGTTACGATAGCAGCGATGATGATGTTCCGGACTTCGCAGATTGTTGACGAGTATCCGCTTCTTCTCCTCGCCCGAGCGAAGGTCCCACCCGATGACCAGTGCATTCGGACTTTTACGTACCGGTTTGCCGCTATCGTCCACACTTACTATCCCGCGCCAAACCAAACCGTCTATAACGAACAGGTCATCTCCTTCGCCCCCGCCGATAGACGAAACGGTTTTCCGCCATAGTAGCTTGCCATCTGTCGCATCATGGGCGGCAACGAACTTTCCTCCCTGCATAACGACAGTATCGTCCACTGTAAGCAGCGTCCTCGGCGTGGCCTGCTTCGGTTGAATCCTCCATAGCTCGTTGCCACCTTTTAAATCGAGTGCGACCAGGTCTTTCCCGCTTATATAGATAATCCGACCGTTGTCAATCGCCAATGACAGAGGACGAATTTGGCCGGTTCGCTTTTGCCAAAGCACTTTTGAAGTCCGACCGTTAACAGCAACCAATGCCGCTCCAGCGACATCTTTTACTCCCCTGCGGCGCTCGACGCCCGTCGGTGCCTGCCGTGTATAGGCAACTGCGATACCATCACTAACCAGGATTTCCCTCGTTCCCTGAGTTTCTTCAACCGTAGCAATGGTATTACCAGTGGCCGCATCCAGGATTGACATTGGAGCACTATAAGCAAGCATAGTATAGAGCCGGTCGCCATCGGCTACGATTCGGCGATGATTCTCACTCGGCACATCGGTTCGTTTACCGCGTAACGTAGTCCAGTCTTTACCGATGTATTGCCCGGGATTCCACTCGCGCCAGCCCCAGGATTCGAGCGGCCGTTTCCAAAGCAGCTTGCCGTTAAAGGCATCTCGGCAAATTAGCGACCAGCGGTCGGGCAGTCGCTCATCCGTGATGCCGATTAGGCCCTCGTCGAAAAAGTAAAAGATTCGTCCGGCGGCTAAGACGGGCGACTGAATCCCAGATGGGGTTTCATGGCTTCGGAGCCACAGCGGCGGCGCCACCCATTGAAGACTACGGGGCGGTCCGACGACAGAATCATTAGCAACCGCATTATTGCTTGCATCGTGCAGGAAATGTGTCCACTGATCGATATTGCCGGGCCAGGCCTTGACAGCATAGTCCCATTTGCCGTTGCGCTCGACGCAGGCTATTCCTCGGGGAACCAGTACTCGCATTATCTCGCCCATTGGGACTTTGCCGGCATCCTGTACGACAACCAGGTTAACGAGGTTGTCACTGTACGGAAGAGAGGACCCCGAATGTCGCTCGACGGAGACGGGGCCATAGACGCCCTGCTCGCGGATATATCTTCTCGCTTCGGCAACTTTGGCCGGGTCCGCTTCGAGTCCATGAACCGTATAGCTATCACTGGCGCGCAGAGCCGCCGTCAATGTCCCGCCACCACAGCCAAGGTGGACGACGATTCCGCCCTTCACGCCAGCAGTTTCGAGAATCTCCTTGGCACTCTTGATAGCATCATTTTCATTTGCCTCTGCCGAAACGACTAAAAGACAAACTGCAAACATTCCACATATCAACGAATTAATTGCTAAAAAGTGTTTCATTCTACAGAATTCCTTCCATCCGAATATCCATAAAGACTTCTTTATGATACAGCATCACAGAACTTTTTTAACATATCTTATTGATATGCTAAACTCTTAATACGAACAAGTCAATCTGATTACATAACCGCTTACACCTCCTTCAAAAGCCAGAGAGGCCGATCCAAAATAAGATTTTAACACACGGTAAGAAGAACAATCTCCGGAAACATTCGCTCCATTAG
>DAOVMB010000447.1 GCA_030630905.1 Sedimentisphaerales bacterium | reverse complement strand
ATATTCCCGAAAGCAAAAGAGTGCCTGATCGTCGAATTAGGCCCAGTCAGCGGGTATTGGACGACTGTTCTGGCCTTTTTTGTGGGAATTGCATTTATCGCGATTATTGATAAGCTGGTACCCTCGTTCGAAAATCCTCACGAAGTTCACAGAGCCGAGGAAATGGACCTCCCGGAACAGGCGGCCAAATTCAAGAAGCTTTACCGGGTGGGCTTATTCACGGCGTTGGCTATTGCCATCCACAATTTCCCGGAAGGGCTTGCTACTTTTGTCAGTGCCCTCAGAGATCCGAAACTCGGTATCGCGATTGCCGTTGCCATCGCAATACATAATGTTCCTGAGGGTATCGCCGTTTCGATCCCAATATTCTATGCAACGGGCAGCAGGAAAAAGGCATTTGTCTATTCATTTCTCTCAGGATTAGCCGAGCCGGTCGGGGCATTGATTGGCTACGCGATTCTTTTTCCGTTCCTGAACGATGTGGTGTTCGGTATACTCTTTGCGTCGGTAGCGGGAATAATGGTGTTCATCTCGCTGGATGAGCTTCTGCCCACCGCCAGAGAATACGGCGAACATCATTTGGCAGCCTACGGACTGGTCGCAGGCATGATTGTTATGGCTTTAAGTTTGCTTTTGTTCCTGTAAACATTAGAATTCTTTCAGCCGTGATTGGAAAGTCTGGTCGTAATTATGATCCATAAGTTCTTAAAACCCGGTGAGTTCCACATAACCAGGGAGTCCGCGATCCTGGAGACTTTGGTAGGCTCGTGTGTATGCGTGTGCCTGTACAACTTCAAGAATGGCTGGGTAGCAATGAATCACTTCCTGCGCGACCGTCCGGTCAATAAGGACGATGCTGACATAGGGCATTTCGGCAGCACATCAACCAGACATATTGTCGACAAGCTGATGGTAATTGACAATGCCCCTTTTCACTATAGGGCGATGGTTTTTGGCGGTGCAGCGGTGATCAAGACAATGAGCCTGGACTCGGATATTGGCAGCAGGAATATTGACGCAGCGCTTCAGGTGCTGGCCGATGCCCGCATACGCATTTCCAAAAAGGAGGTATCCGGGAAGCGCGGACGACGGGTGATATTCAACACTGAGACCGGGATCGTGAGATGGCGATTCGCAGGTGACGTCGGCAGAAGATCGAGAGGTGAATAAACTGGCCACGGCGATAAATATCATAAAGTCGGTTGGTCTTGCGGACGGGCGGCCGGCTAAAATAAAGGCCTTGCTGGTTACACTGTATGAAAGATACAATCATCACCGCCTTATAAGGCCGGATCCGCTGCAGTTCGTGTATCATTATTCAAAACCGGCAGATATGGAGATTGCAGCGTTTCTGGCTTCTGCTCTGGCTTATGGCAGAGTACAGCAGATCGAAAAGAGCCTGAACAATCTGCTCGGCCGGATGGGTGACAGCCCCTACGAGTTTGTCATAAATTTCGACAAGGATAAGAGGCGAACGCTGAAAGATTTCAAGCATCGATTCACTACCGGCGACGATATATCTGATTTATTGACGCTGTTCAGGACAATCATAAGCCGGTGCGGGAGTATAGAGCAATATTTCACCCTGGGCTATAATCCCGGCGACAGCAATATTATTCCTGCACTGTCAAAATTTTGCAATTCCCTTTTGGACATATATGCCGCCGGACACAAGGGGCAGGCCACCCGCGGGCTGAAGTATCTGTTAGTAAGTCCCGCCGGGGGCAGCGCGTGCAAACGGCTCAATCTTTTTCTGCGATGGATGGTGCGCGACGACGATGTTGACACTGGGCTTTGGAAATCGATTGACAAGGCCAAGCTTGTCGTACCCGTTGACGTTCATATGAGCAGGCTATGCAAAATCCTGGGCTTTTACGACCGGAAAACTGTTTCTTTATCAGCAGCAGCAGAAATAACAGAGAGTTTCGCCGAGATTGAGCCGACCGATCCGGTAAAATACGATTTCGCGTTATCCAGAATCGGCATAGTGGAAAACTGTGACGGCCACCAGCGGTCGGCCTGTGCGAACTGTGAACTGTTTGAATTTTGCCGTCAGGGTGCGTATCATTAGTAGAATTTGAGAAAAGTATGGAGAGTTTATGCCTGAAACTGGAAAGAAAGAGAAGATCAAAGTGTTATTTCTTTGTACGGGAAACGCGTGCAGAAGTCAGATGGCAGAGGGCTGGGCCAGGCACCTGAAGTCTGACGTGATCGAAGCCGACTCCGGCGGAGTCTGGCCTGTCGGGGTAAGTTCAAGGGCGATACAGGTTATGGCCGAAGCAGGGATCGATATTTCGTCACAGACATCGGACCACGTTAACGATTTCCTGGCAATTGATTTTGATTATGTCATAACCTTGTGTGATAACGCAAGAGAGAGATGTCCCATATTTAGCGGCAAGGCAAAACTAATTCATAAGCCGTTCGAGGATCCCACATTCGTTATGGGCAGCACAGATGCGATCATGGCGGCTTTCCGCCAGACACGTGAGCAAATAAAGACATTCGTAGAAACGCTGCCGGAAAGCTTGAAGGACAATGCATGAGCGTTTACGACCGGAGTGAATGAAGAATGAATTCGAACGAACTGGAAAAATACTCGTCCGCGATAACGCTTTCGGATATGGAGATATTCGTGTTTCCGGAATTGATGTACAGTCTGCTTCTGGCAAATATCATGAGTCCTATCCTCTGGCAATGGCGCAAGCTTGATTGCTTCAAGAAGCTGGACGGCAAAAGCAAATATAGAAAGTTGATGCGGCTGAAACAATTTATCATCGATGAGTTCGAGTTTAACCTGGATCTCGAAACGTGGGGTCTGACGAACCAGTCCAGAGAGATTAAAAGGTTTGAGAAATTCATCTCGCCAGACGATATTGCCGGAAGTAATGCCCTGTTTGGTTACGAGGGTGACAAATATTATTTCGACGTGGATATTCGCAGGCATTTCGGACTGGATAAATACGAAAACGATATTATTCCTTACTGGAAGACCGAAACCCTCGAAGCGATGAATGCCTTTCGCCTTAAAGAAGGGTACAAAATGGCGGCCGGTGAATGCGTGTCCCTCGCGGCCCTGTACGCTGCGGCGGCGTTTGTCGTCTGTGAAATCCCCCTTAAAGACATCTACATGGTACT
>DAOVMB010000070.1 GCA_030630905.1 Sedimentisphaerales bacterium | reverse complement strand
TCTGCAACGATATCGACGCACGTGCGCCAATGCGAAATTCTCCAAATACCCGAGCAGTCACTGGAGCCGTACATTCGGTTCAGATTTCCATGATCCATTTCATAGCCCGAAGCGGCCAAAGGCAGTTCGTGCCAAACCATATAAAGTTGGGTGACAATTCTCTTCACTATAGGGACATCCATATACGGGTGGGTTGTCAGCAAGCATCCCAGCAGGAGCAGAGCTATGCCGATGAGTACCAGTATCCACTTATTCCGGTACCTGCGAGCGGATTTCAGCAATACGAGGTATTTGAACAGCATTGCACCGAGATATGCCAGAATGGCTCCGCTTGTACCTGATAAAAGCAAAAACAGAATGAGAATCGCGTGGATCGAAATCTTCTTTGCCATGCTGTCTTTCCCCTCATTAATCAAAAACAACAATGTCATCATCGAAAGGCTGAAATTGTTCGCATTTACAAAGAAACCCGACATGCGCATAACATCATCCGTCTCGCTGACGTTTGGTACAATAAACGATACAAGGCCCATGAATAACAGGACGAGAATAAAGACCGAGCGAAACGGTGTCGAATAGATTGGATCAAGTCCCATACTGAAGATGAAAATATACAGAATACAAATCGCAACATGCTTTAGAAGGTTATGAAATACCGTGTTTGTCGGGTCATACAACGTTGCGAATATCGACAGCAGCAGAATGCAAAACACGAGCAGTACACTCTTATCGACACTTACAGCCATGATACCCCTGCACCACGCGACACAAACGCACAGAAACATTACTGCGCCGCCAATAACAAGGAAGCCTCGTGCATCAAGAATGAGCGCACCGACAGCAATCATGCTATAGACAAAGAAACCCGCGGCAGGTAATCTCCACCCAAGCACTGTTGGCTGTTGTATCACAGTGGTTGATATATTGGATCCGCGAATAATCATACAAATTGTCCTGAAGAACACTGCCGCTTCAGCATTTCTCGCTGTTGTCTCCTATCATTTTATTTTTCTCGAAGCGCTAAGGGGGTTTCTCTTGGGTTGATCGATGGGGCCCGTTTCCAACGGAACTTCAAGCTTTTCACAAGTCTTTCACGTTCCCGTGATGTCAGACTGAAACACCAGGCGCTGATACAGGTCAGCGCCATGGAAAATACCACCATCGCTGCAATACTCATCCAGGACGCGGGAGAATGAAAATACTTCCAGAGGCTTATTACAATTACGGCCGGCGTGCACCCTAACAGAGCAGGCCACCAAATCCTGACAATACTCTCCCGTATCGATATTTTCATTTTCGTGTTGAAGTAGATCGGCAGGACAATACCGGATATCAATGCCATCGGCACGCAATTCGACCATGCGATTCCGAGCAATCCCAAATTGAATACCTTTACTGAGACGATCGAGGCCGAGATGCAGAGCAGCCCCGTCACCACGGTTATAAGGCCAAAAAATCTATGTTCTCCTTTCCCGACCAGCACCAGAAAATTGCTGTATTGCGCCAATCTAAAACAGTGTCCAACCGTCAGAATGGCCAGTACGGCGCCAAGACTGTTGACTATGCTTGGGTCCTGGAATTTTCCACCAACCCATACATGCAGAAACTCCCTGCCCATCACAATCAAAAAACATCCAGCCGGAACAATCAAAAGCAGGCTGTATTTTTGCATGAGAAACGAGATCTCACGCACACGCGAGTGCTCGTCTCGGGCGTCAAGGTCGCTGACGGCGGGCTTTATCGCGGTTGTAAAAGCTCGCAGCAATTGTGACAACAGGAGAATGCCGGCTATGGCAACAGCAAATTGGCTGACCTCTGCGGTTCCGATGTAGACGGCGATAACCAAATCCGTAGCCTTCAAGATAAGCAGACCTCCCGTTCTGTACAAACACGTATTGATTCCGTATGCCAGCATTTCTTTGAGAAGTTTGAAGTCGATATTCCTGATAGTGATTGAGACGTCCGGCAGAAGCTTTCTTACATAGACGAACTGTGCGAATTTCACGATAACTTCACTGGCCCCATATACGAGCCCCATCGTCAACAGGCCGTATCCCCGGCCTAACAAGACAATTACTAAAAAAGTCCGCAGAAGGAGCATTAAAAGCTCCGTGAGGTTCAAGATGTCATATCTTTGGAGCCCGCATAAAAGCGCGGACGATACCTGCAAAGGCATGGACAAGACAAACGAAGATCCCACAATTAACACAAGCATACCGGCGGTGCCGACCATATCGGGCGCGATTGCAAACCATGCCCCGATATTGTCGTATAGCAGCAGAGTCATCAAACCGAGCACAAATGCCAGGGCTGCGAAGAAGAATAAAGAGGTACTGATTACACGCTGGATTGCATCATCATCTCGCCTTGCCAGATTCACGGGGATGTATCTGTCGATAGAGCTGTTCATTCCCATGTCCAGCAGCCGTCGGTATTGAAAGATAGAGCCGATCAGCACCCATACACCGTATTTGCTCTCGCCGAGTTGTGACAAAAAGAAGCGTATCAGAAAAAAGGTGATAGCCGCACCAGTAACGAGAGTCATCACGTTGAAGATTGTGTTATGGATGAGTCGTTTCGAAGTTGTGATATACTGTTCACTCATTCTTCACTTCTATCCGGATTCATATCGAGGATACCGGAGTTCAGGAATAAAGAGGCGCCCGATCTACTCCAAAATGCTCCGAGTTTTGTCTTTCTAATCGAAGGTTATTGATGTCGTGTTCATCAATAAGGCGCGTAAAGAGGGCTACTCTCCTTCCGGCGGATTCGAGGGAGCCGTTTTTGTAAAGCTCGATCTTCAAATGCAGCGATGAGCCGGATCGACGGTCGCGAACAGGCACATAAACTTGGATAAGACCTTCCGGACCGGGATCAGGATCGTGTCCGTTAAAATGCCAGTTTAAGGCGCGGGAGGTGCCGTCACGGTTTACCAGGGGCAGATCGACTGTCCAGAATTCCATTTTGCCCGCTGCCGTTGAGACGGCCTGCCACCATTGATCGAACGTCGCGGCCCGGCGAAAATACAATGCCGCCTCCTCGAAACTTTTTCTCTCCTCATGCTCCCGGTGGATAATCTTATATCTTTTCTGCATAGCCGCCTTGATTTGCTCCAGCCTTACTGAGCCTACAATGTGGAATATAAGAAGCAATAAAACCAGGATACAAAAGAAGACGATCAGGACGTAGATCTTAGGCGTGACTATCATGAACATTCCCAGCCCGGCGTTCAGAAGCGTCACGCCGTAGATTGCGATGACGGCTTGGGATTGGGTAAAACCCAGGTCAATCAGTCTGTGGTGGAAATGGCTGCGGTCGGCGGAAAATATGGATCGTCGCTCCAGAAAACGACGCAACATGGAAAAAAACGTATCGAAGATAGGGACACCCAAAGCCGCAACCGGCAGAGCAAGTCCCACAAGTGCGGAAGATTTTGAAAAGCAGAGAACGCTGGACGAGGCAATCGTAAAGCCCAGGAACATGCTGCCGCAATCGCCCATGAAAATCTTTGCCGGATTGAAGTTGAAGTAAAGAAAGCCGGTGACGCTGCCGAGCAATGCAAGCATGAGCACGACCACCGCCAAATTGCCCGTGGAAGCGGCAAATACGGCCACCGCTCCACAGGCGATGGCACAAATCCCGCCGGCAAGACCATCCAGCCCATCGCTTAGATTCACGGCATTGGTGATACCTACGATCCAGAAAAGCGTCAGCGGCCAGGAGAACCAGCCGAAGTTCAGTGTTATCGAATCGGTTATCACCACCGATTTGATACGGATACCGACGGCACAAACCAGTATGGCCGAAGCAATCTGCGCGGTAAACTTAACCCGTGCCCGCAGGCCATTTGTCTTGACGTCGTCAATTAGCCCGGCCATGAACATGAAACCGGCAGCCAAAAGCAGGAAGCGTAGTTGCCCAAGCATGGGTTGGTCCGTGGTGATGGCGAGGTTCGAGAACCATAGCACAGTAATGCTCAGAGCCATCATGGACAGAAAGATGGACGCGCCTCCAACGTGTGACACGGGGTGTGTATGCATGTGCCGTGCGCCCGGAACATCTACGATGTCGAGTCGGCGGGCGATCCGGATCACAACGGGCGTCATCATCATCGCAAGTACGAGAGAGCCAAGATATACAAATAAGTAGATGTTCATAATCAGACCAACCTTCAAAGTCTTATTCCAACGGCTCCAGGATGTCCGCATCGATTTCTACAAGAGCGCCTTGAGTGAGAATAGTCACTTCAATGACCATGCGGGCCCTGGCACAATTCCTTTCGACAACTACGCCTTCAGTACTTCTCATCGGACCGGAGACGATCCTGCAACGGCTGCCTACGGGCAGGTTGGGATAAGCGTCAACCACCGCCTTACTTAAAAGGGCGGATTCGATGCTCACTAACTCTTCTACCAGTCGCTCCTGGTCCGCGACATCCACTGTATGGCACAAACGGTTTGTTCTCATGGCCATATACCTGTCTTGCTCTGTGCCGCAGAAAAACACATACGACTTAAACAGAGGTGACATGAGATGCCGATTGCGCCCCCCCGAGAAGATGGTCTTTTCATACATTGGCAAAAAGTAGCCTATGCCGTAACTGCACAGATCCCAGGCGAAGGCTTTCTCGAATCGCGGCCTGGTGTAGGCGATCCACCATGTTCCACAAAGTTCGGTCAGGGATTCCACCTCCGGCGTTAAAATCGACGGATTTTCGGACAAACTCAGCATATACTCTCCTCGCGCGCACTCCGTTCTCGTCGGTGCACCCGGCGTGAATTTCTGTATCTTCACCCTCATCAATCAGGTATAAAAATACCTTTGGTGACGGACTCTTTCTCTTCTTTTTCTTAACACAACTGCAACGCTTTGCAATTCTGAGTTGTCTGAGCTGACAAAACCATCATGTGCCGTCATAAACATCTGCTGTTTCTTTTCGGCTGGCTATAGTCTTCTTTCTTACGGGAAGCACTTTCTTTCTTTCTGCAATAGTTAGCGAACCTGAGTTGACCGAACTATCAGGACACTCAGACCTTGCAGCAATGACAGCAGATTTTGTGTTGCTTATGCTTGTCTTGTTTCTTCGCAAACCGGCGCCATTTCCGCTGTCGTAGTATCCATCGCCACCGTAATAGCCATAGCGTCCATTCTTTGGTACATCGTTCACAACCACACCGAGAACCCGTGCGCCGACACGGATGAGGGCATCATGGGCTTGCCGGCTGGCTTTCCACGTGGATTTTTCAGCCCTTAGTACCAGGATAGTGATCTGGCAGATTGAAGCTAAGATTTGTGCATCGGTAACAGGCAAAACAGGAGGCGAATCAACAATGATTCGGTCATATTGTTTCGCCAGAAGCTTTATTGCTTTGTTAAAATTTGCACTATGGAGCGCCTCCGAAGGATTTTGCACGTCCGGTCCGCACGTCAGGATGTCCAAACCGGAAACACAGGTTGTCTTGATGACTTCTTCGAGTTCATCAGCCCCGGCCAGCACACTGCTCAGTCCCTTATTATTATGGTTCACACCGAAGATTTTGCTCTGCATGGGCTTTCGAAAGTCTGCTTCGAGGACAAGTGTCTTTTGTCCGTCCTGAGCCATAGCAATAGCCAGGTTGCTGACCACTGTCGACTTACCGTCGGCCGCTTCGGGTGAGGTTACGAGGATGATCCTTGACTTCGCCTTAGTGTCGCTGAATAACACAGCCGTTCGCATCATACGATATGTCTCAGCCCAAACAGACCTGGAATCCAGAAACGCCTTCTTGCCCTGAATGGCCGGCCCCTCTTTTCGTGACATAGAGGGAACCACGCCCAGGGCCGGCAACCCGAGAGCGGCAGAAATTTCTTCCATCGAACGGAACCGCTGGTCCATCCTGTCGCGAACAAGTGCCAGACCACCGGCGGAAACAAGGCCGAAAAGCAACGCGATCGCCATATATCTGGCCTTGGGAGGCTTAGACGGTTTGTCGGCCGGGCGAGCGATTTCGAGTACGCTGATGTTCAGGCTGCCCGTGTCCTCGGTAATATTGATTTCCTTTATGCGTTCGTCAAGAATATCGCAGAGCTTCTTTGCCTGCTCGTATTCTGACCGTAGTATCGTATATGCTGCAAGTTGCTTGTTTAATTGAAGGGCCTTATGCCGTTGTGTTTCAAAATAACCGGCGATCTGCTCTTGTTTTTGCTTTGCTGCTTTATACTGTTGCTCCGCTATAGCAAGTTGTGTTTCGGCAAACTTCCTGTACAAGTATGCAAGCCTGTTTTCAATCTGGTTGACCTTTGTTTGAAGTGCACCCATTGCTGACTGGTTGGGGGCCGACTGCCGGCGAAGGTCGCTAAGCTGCATCTGTAACTGTTCTAACTCCGTTTCGAGCCGCGACCATTCGTCGGCGGTGGAGATATATATACCCTTTGATCTTTCACTCTCTGCAAACCGTTTGAGCCTGGCAGGATCGGCCATCATTGATTTGGCGTTTTCGTAAACAAATTTCGCTTCAACCATCTGAAGATCGGCCTGTGTCAACTCAGCCGACAGAGTATCAAGCCTGTCAAGGATAATGTTGCTGTTGCGGTCCTCAAAAGCCACGGCGATGTTCTCACTCTTTAAAGCCATCATCGCCTTGAGCTTCTGTGCCGGTTCTTTGTCCCGTTCCCGTTTTTCCTCCTGGAGTATTCTTAAGACCTCTCCGGTTGTGCTTCGCTTGCGGGTTGCATGGTATGTTCTATAGGAATCCACGATTGCGTTTACCAGCCGGGCAGCTTCAACCGAATCGGGCGAATCGGAGGAGATATCGATGATGTCATCTTTTTTACCAACCGAGACACTAAGCCCTTTTATCTTCAGGTAGTCAATGGGATTGTCGACCTTATGAAAAATCTTTAACTGTTTTATGTCGGCTCTTTCGAGGGCGGATGAAAGTATTGGTGTCGATTTCAGGAGTTCTGCCTGGGTATAGAGGTAATTCTTTGACTGTGACTGTGTCATTACACCTTCAGCTTCAGTGAGGATCTTTGGCCCGCTTTGCTGGACGTAGATTCTGGATGTGCTGGTGTAAATAGGCGTCGCAACGGTAATATAAGTCAAACCAACCCCCAAAGCCACGGCCATGGTCAGCAATACAATCCATCGGCTGCGCCATATGATTTGGATAAGATCTTCCGGCACTATTCCAACTTGTGATGTTCGAGCATTATTATGTTCCGTTGTTTCACTATTGTCGGCCTGACTTATCATAGTATTGCCCTCTGCTCCTCTCTATCAAACATGTTTTTTTTGATATTAACTCTAACTGTCACTATCGTTTAGTCTCCAGTACGTACCGATATTGATCCTGAACGCTCTGTCAAGAAACAGTGCCGTACGAGTTCTGGGCGTATGTTCGACTGCGATTATGTCACCTGGCTTTATTAAGGTATTTGAAGCATCTGCCAGCTTCGATTTACCCTTTATCGGGAAAGTCGCACTAACACACGTGCCGTCCCGCTTTAAGCGGTAAATGGTCGCGTATCGAGGCTCGGCAATTTGATTCAGCCCACCGGCAAATCCCATTGTCTGCATAAGTGTGTACCGAACATCAGGTGAATACGGGAAGTTGCCCGGGTTGTTGACCAGCCCCATAACCGTAAAGAGCGGCGGCTGCAGCCGTTCGACTATAACACTATCGCCGTCTTGTAGCTCAATATCGGCGAAAGGTATATTAAACCCCTTAATAGGTAGAACAAGAGAATCGGATTTTCGAGGTCCGCCCGCCTCTGTAATCCTTTGAGCTCGTAGAATTTTACTCGGGGCGGATATTTGAGCGGCATCTTGACCAAAGACCTCATCCGCTTTCGCGCTCAACCGCAAATAGTGCGTTTGAGTTCCCCGGTTTGAGTTTGTCAGTGTACCGGCAGCAAGTTTCGCCGGTAATATTTTGTTTAGATTGGCCGGATGTTTCAATGATTGTACAGCCGTTTTAAGTACAGCTTCACTATTGGGCATGGCCTGGTCGCTGTGAATTATCCGGATAAGAGCGGCGCCTTCGTCAATTATGCCGCCGGCTTCCATGAGAAGCGCAACAAGAGACATCTGGTCGCTGCGAAGAGAATAGATGCCAGGCGTCCGAACAGCACCGGCGATAGATACCTTTGCTGTTCTATAATCCAGTACGCGTGCAAACACCGAGGGACGTGTCACTACATGTTTGGGATAGTACGCTTCGATAATATCCGATTCGATCCGGGGCAGAGTCCTTCCTGCCGCTTCGATATCGCCAACTATCGGAAGCGTGATATTCCCGCTTTCGTTCACCCTTGATATGTATGGCATGACTGTATTATTACCGCCAAACTCCTTGGCCGTGATGAATCGAACTACGGCAGGCATGGTCAGTTCCAGGGCGTCACCCGCCACGGTACGGTAAGGTCCCCCGCCGATTTTGGCCCTGACCATACGATCCGTATCAATGGAGGGAGGGAAGGGGCCGGCATTTTCGAACTCAATTAACTGTTGTGCAGAAGGCGGATGGACATTATCGCCGCATCCGGCTAAACATACCGAGAGTAATATCAACAGAATCAGAATGAAAAGTGTCTGAATCTTCGATGAGCGTTCAACAAATGATTTGTATCTTGGCAGATTCACTTTAATACCTCCTCAGGATTATGTGCATAGTACCGCTATTCTTGCAGATCGCTACACTTGCAGCTTGTTAAACAATCAAGGCTCCCTCCC
>DAOVMB010000150.1 GCA_030630905.1 Sedimentisphaerales bacterium | reverse complement strand
GTTGATGGTTTGTTTAAAGCAATAAAGCAAGAGCTTATGGAAGAGAAAATTCGTCTTGCCATGAAATTCAAGCCGGTGATGGAAAGAATTTACACGAAATATGACTACAATGAATATGGAGGTGCGCTGTTGCTGGGCGTTGACGGAACAGCGTTAATCTGTCATGGCTCAAGTCAGAGTGGAACGATAAAAAATGCTATTTTGGCATCTAAAAGATTCTACACGGAAAAAATAAACGACAAAATCATTGAGTATCTTTCGGGAACTTGCGTAAGGACCACGGATGAATAACCTAACGAAAGGTCATCTCCCCGCTTATCGTGCAGTAATCACCGGTCACGGCTCGTTTGCGCCGGCGAAATTATTAACAAATGATGAGCTTTCAGAGATGGTGGATACTACGGACGAATGGATCGCGACCCGGACCGGTGTCAAGGTCCGACATATTACTACGGATGAAGAAAGCACGGCATTTTTAGCCACGGAAGCGGCAAAGAGGGCTTTGGCCGAGGCAAATCTTGATGGCCGGGATATTGAACTGATTATCGTAGCGACTATCACGCCGGAGATGGTCTTTCCTTCGACGGCCTCCTTTGTGCAGCGGGCTCTTAAAGCGAAGAAAGCATGGGTATTCGATTTGTCCGCCGCATGCAGCGGATTTGTATATGGCCTGTCTATCGTGCAGCAGTTTATAGAAAGCGGCCGACTTAATAACGCCCTTGTCATAGGGGCTGAAACTTTGACCAAGATCACGGACTGGACAGATCGCAGCAGTTGTATTCTTTTCGGGGACGGTGCCGGTGCCGTCGTGCTTAAACGAAGTGAAGACGGCCAAAAGGGTATTTTGTACAGCACGATGCATTCGGACGGAAACCGCTGGGAAGCATTGAATTGCCAGGCGTATGGTTCTCGCTATCCGGTGAGCAGAGAGCTGGACGATCCGAAGAAAATCTATATGCAAATAAAGGGCAGGGAAGTCTACCAGCAGGCTATTCGCCGAATCGTTGAAACTGTTAACGATTGTCTCGATGTCTGTGAATTGAGCATTGACGACCTTGCAATGCTCGTTTCACATCAGATGAACGCAAGAATCATTGAGTCCGCGGCCAAGCGGTTAAAATTGCCGAGTGAAAAGGTCTTTATAAACATCAATGAGTATGGCAATACCTCTGCGGCCTCAGTGCCGATTGCCTTCGATGATTGTGTCAGGAAGGGAAGAATCAAACGAGGCGATATTGTTATTTTAGTTGCTTTTGGCGCCGGATTGACGTGGGGAGCAAATGTGATTGAGTTTTGATTGCTCAAGTATATACTACTGGGCGACAAGCGAGATACGAATTATGAAAACGGCTTTTATATTTCCGGGACAGGGCGCTCAGGTTGTGGGGATGGGTGCTGGAATCGCCCAGTCGTTTCCCGTAGCGGCAGAGATTTTTAAGAAAGCAAACGAAATTATCGGTTTCGACCTATGCGGAATTTGCTTCGAAGGTCCTGCCGAGCAATTGAGCAGCACGACAATTTCACAGCCGGCTATTTTTACCACTTCGGCAGCAATTCTGGAGGTTCTTAGAACTGAGCCTGCCACTAACGGCATTAGTGCGGATGTTACTGCCGGTCTTAGTCTGGGCGAATATACCGCCCTATACGCCGCGGGAGTGATTAGCTTCGAGGACGGACTGGTGCTGGTACAAAAACGCGGGCAGGCCATGCAGGCCGCTGCCGATGCTAACGAAGGAGCAATGGTTAGCATTATCGGCCTGGATGAAGAAACTGCCCATCGGCTCTGTGAGGAGGCCGGTGAAGGGGATCTCCTGGAGCCTGTGAACTTCAACTGTCCCGGACAAATTGTCATCAGCGGCGACAAAAAAGCCTGCCGGCGAGCTAAAGAGTTGGCCCATAAGGCTGGAGCCATCAAAGCGGTACGCCTGGAGGTCGCCGGCGCGTTCCATACCAGGATGATGTCCGGTGCCGCAGAAGCGCTTGCAAAAGCGTTGGCCGATTCTGAAATTAAAGAGCCGTCGCAAACACGGATAATTGCCAATATCGATGCAGAATATTACCAGACAGGCGAAAAAATCAAAGAAGGTCTGGTTAAGCAGTTGACTTGTCCGATTTTATGGCAAAAATGTATGGAACGGCTTCTGGCCGATGGAGTTGAGAAGTTCTATGAGATCGGACCGGGAAGAGTTTTGACAGGACTTATGAAAAGAATCAACAGGAAAACAAAGGTCGTTAATGTAAGTAGTTTAAAGGCGATAAAGGAATTATTGGGATAGATTTCCGGGTAAAACCCTAATACTCTGTCATGATTGATTCTGTAGCTTGTCATTCCCGCGAAAGCGGGAATCCAGAATCGTTGGCATCTTGGATTCCGCATCAAGTGCGGAATGACAACCTGCCTAATCGAAGTTGACAGACTACTATGCTCAATATCTTAATGACTTTCGAGAATTTATTTGGGAGATAACAAGGATGTCGGAAAAGAGGCTGGCTGTTGTCACAGGTGCCGCCAGAGGGATTGGCCGGGCAATCGTTCTTGAGCTGCTTAAGCAGGGCCGGATCGTTGCCGGGCTGGATATCAATGCCGAGCAGCTCGTTGAGCTTGAGGATGTTGTAAAACAGGCCGGTTTTACGGTAATCACCAAATGTGTAGATATAACCGATACGGATCAGTTCACCGAAACACTGGAATTATTGGCTTCGGATCACGGCGGGATAGGAATTCTGGTAAATAACGCCGGCATAACTCGTGATAAGCTGATGATGCAAATGAAAGAAGACGATTTTGACCGTGTTATCAACGTCAATCTTCGTGCCGCCTTTATCGCGACGACCTTTGCCGTCAGGTCAATGGTCAGAAACAAATTCGGCCGTATTATAAATTTAAGCTCCGTAGCGGGAGTTATGGGACAGGCCGGCTCAAGCAACTATGCGGCCAGTAAGGCGGGACTTATTGGTATGACCAAATCGGTTGCACGGGAGGTCGGCAAGAAAAATGTTACGGCAAATTGCATCGCACCGGGATTTATTATGACCGAAATGACAGATGTGCTCCCGGATGCCGTTAAAAACGCCGCAAAGCAGATTATTCCGGTCAGGCGGTTCGGTCAGGTCGAAGACGTGGCCAGGGCGGTCGCTTTTCTCGCCGGAGACGATGCCGGCTATATAACCGGCCAGGTCCTCTGTGTGGACGGCGGAATGGCAATGTAAAAATATTTAAAAAAATGTTTGTAGATAAATGTCTTTGTGGGTAATATAATCCGCCGAAATGAATTCTTTGAATCGTTGTTCTTACCAGTCTTGTTGCTGGACACCAATTGTAAGGTTATGGAATAGGTTCCTAATTATATTAGGGAGGATAAACAAGTGAGTGCTGAAGGCGTAGATGTTGCGGCGATAGAAAAGAAAGTAATCGATATAATAAGTGAGCAAATGGGCGCAGACAAGAATGAAATAACGCGCGATACCTCATTTATCAACGATTTGAATGCCGACTCACTGGATACGGTTGAGCTTGTTATGGAGTTCGAAGATGAATTCGATATGAGCATTCCGGACGAGGAAGCCGAGAAAATCCAGACAGTCGGTGCCGCAGTCGAATATATTGTTAATGTTGCACAATCCAAAAGCCAAGAGTAGCGAACAAGCTGAGTATGAATAAACGGCGAGTTGTTATTACAGGCTTGGGTTGTGTAACCGCCTTAGCCGAGTCCGCTGACGAGCTTTTCGTAGCGCTGTGCGAAGGCAGAAGCGGTGTTTCCACTATCGAATCATTCGATACAAGTGCATACCCCGTACGTTTTGGTGGCGAAGTCAAGAACTTCGACGTAACAAAATACGTTGACCGGCGGGAAAGCAAGCGAATGGACCGCTTTACCCAGTTCGCCATGGCCGCAGCGAGTCAGGCATTGAATGACAGTGGGCTTGATTTCTCAAAAGAAGACGTTTTTCGTGCCGGTGCTGTCGTGGGTACGGGTATTGGCGGCATCAAGGAGATCGAAGATCAGCACTTGAGAATCCTGAACAAAGGACCGACTAAGGTTTCTCCTTTCTGTGTTCCAAGGCTTATGGCCAATGCAGCCAGCGGCAATATTGCGATTCGCTATGGCCTGCGAGGTCCCAATTTTTGTGTCGTAAGCGCCTGTGCGTCGGGCACTCATGCTATTGGAGAAGCTTGTCTGAATATTGCCGGCGGACGAAGCGACATAATGATAACCGGCGGTGCCGAAGCGGCACTTACACCGATTGGATTGGCCTCTTTTTGCGCTGCCAGGTCGCTGAGCACGCGAAATGACGACCCGCAGGCGGCATCGAGACCGTTCGATAGAGACAGAGACGGATTCGTTCTTTCTGAGGGGGCCGGCATTTTGGTTCTGGAAGAAGAAGGTCATGCCAGGAAACGCGGTGCGAATATTTACGCCGAACTGCTCGGTTACGGTGCGACCGACGATGGTTATCACGTTACCGCCCCGCTGCCGGATGGGGACGGTGCAGCGACGACAATGAAACTGGCGCTGGCTGACGCCGGTCTGACGCCGGAAAAAATAGACTATATAAACGCGCACGGGACAGGTACTGAACTGAACGACGTTGCTGAGAGTGCAGCTATTAAAAGAATTTTTGGTAAGCATGCATATAAAATACCGGTCAGCTCGACTAAAAGCTGCCTCGGGCATCTGCTTGGCGCTACTGGTGCGGTAGAGATTATAATATGTGCAAAGGTCATTAACGAATCGATCATCCCTCCCACGATGAACCTGGAAAATCCGGATGAGCGATGTGATCTCAAGATGGATTTTGTGCCTCTGGAAGCGCGCCGGGCCAAGGTCAATATCGCTCTGAGCAATTCTTTCGGTTTTGGGGGCCATAATGCCTGCCTGGTTGTAGGTAGTATCTGAGCGAGGCCGGCACTAAGGACAAATCCGAATTCATTGCAGAGCAGTCTCTTTTTGTGAGTATCCAGGTTAAAACGGATTTGAAATTCCTTACCAAAGTATCCGCACTGAAGTTATAATCCGGGTACATTGTACAGAGTACGCAAAAACATTATTTTACCTGGGCTTTAAGGTGGACCTGATCCTGCATATCATACTTCTGGCTTCTGGCGTGGTGATATTGTGGAAGACTGCCGAGTTGCTGGTGGCCGGTGCGGTTGGATTAGCACAAAAACTCGGCGTAAGCTCGCTTGTCGTCGGCCTGACGGTGGTGGCAATGGGGACCTCGGCGCCTGAAGTCGCTGCAAGTATTGCCGGCGTTTTGCGAAAAGCCGGCGGCGGAGATTTAGCTGTCGGCAATGTTTTCGGCTCCAATATCGCCAACCTGGCACTTGTCGGCGGTCTGGTTGCCCTGATTCGGCCGCTCAGGGTTCAAAGACAAACGCTGTTCCGTGAGATACCGGTCATGTTATTAGTGTCACTGTTTTTGTGGCCATTTTTGCGCAATTCACATATTGCCAGGCCGGAAGGTGTTATATTGTTAGCCGTGTTTGCAGCATTGATTTTTCTAACGGTTTATGCGGCTCGGCGGGAAGCTAAGCAGCCTAACCGTAAAATCGAGAGCCTTGAGCCGGATGTGAAACACGGCGCACGAAGCGTGAAGAAGAATGTGCTGTTCGTTCTCATCGGATTGGCAGGTCTGGCATTGGGGGCAAAAATGGCTGTGGATGGGGCAGTATTTATCGGCATAGAGATCGGCCTGAGCGAAAGGGTCATTGCACTGACCGTTATCGCGTTCGGAACTTCACTTCCGGAGCTTGTAACCTGCGTTGTAGCCGCTACCAAAGGCCATCACGATATTTCGGTCGGCAATCTTGTCGGCTCCAATATTTTCAATACCCTTCTCGTGACCGGAGCGGCGGGTGTAGTTCGACCGTTTAATGTTGAAGACCGGCTGGCAGGAGGAACTGATTACTGGATCATGATTGTCATCAGTGCGGCTTTTGCCGGCGCTGTAATAATCGGCAAGCGCGTTATTGGCCGAGTGTGCGGTTCACTGCTGGTCTGCGCATACGTTGGCTATATCATTTACCTATTATCAGCTTAGCCCTCTTTTAATGCGTCTTAATTAATGCGAAGCGTGCCGGCCGCATTCTATATGCGACCGGCAAACTCAGCTTCGTGGAGGAGGGTATGATTTACTATTGTGTATTCGACCGCTTCTGATTCTGTAACTTTAATTGCTCATTTCATTTTTCATAATCGACTTATCAAAACTATAGCTAAGTGCCTGCATCGATGTCGAACGTAACGTTTTTTTCCAACAATTTTATGAAGCTGCCCTCGTTTTTCGTCATAGCTCAAGTAATATCTGTTATTTAGAGCAAAAAAAACTTGTCCTGAAATTAGCCGCCGCCCCGGGAGTACTCGAAAAATGTCCTATGAATTGAGCAATCCCGACTTATTATTTTTTCTGAAACTTGAAGTTTCGAGCCGGGCTTTGTATTTTGACCCAAATGAAGCTCGCTGCTTCATTC
>DAOVMB010000354.1 GCA_030630905.1 Sedimentisphaerales bacterium | reverse complement strand
TGACAAGCAGATTAGCTGAGGCAAAATACGACTGGTTCACTAATTTCGGCAATCTGGCAAGTACTAACGCGAACGACCAGGACCTGAAACCTCCCTTGAAAATCAAGTGGATTCGACGCTACGAGGGCACCTTCAAGCACATACCCGTCTGCGGGGGCGGCCGAATGTACACGCACACATCCGAAGGGCAAATCTTCGCCGTCGAGCAGGAAACGGGCAGGCTTTTATGGCGGCGGTACTGGCCCGGCGTGCATGTTTCTTTTACCAGCCCAATCTACTATAACGAATGCCTGCTTGTCCCTCAGGCAGGGATGGAGAAATCCTGGATGCGCTGCCTGGACGCAGCCACGGGGCAGCTTCTCTGGGAAGCGCCGTTTACCGGCTCACCGAGCTGGAGCCGGCAGCAGCCGCCGGTTATCTATAAGAACCTTGCAATCTACGTCTATGGCTCCGGTAAATACGCGCCGCAGGGGACAGAGAAGGCCTATCTCCAGAAAGGCGAACCGGTCGAGGCGGCCGACGATACCGAGATCATGAGCTGGATTTACAGCCATAACAATCCGTACTATCCGAAAGACAACAAGCCCTTCGTGCGCGCGTGGGACATCGAGACCGGAAATGAAGTCTGGACCATCGATTTCTCGCAGTTCGGCTCGGGCGGCAATGATTCCGGCCTGGCTCTGATGGATAATACGCTTTATTACTCGACCTTCTTCGGATATGCGCCAAAAAGAAAGAATGGTCAACCTAAATCAAGAGGTCTCACAGCCGCGATCGAACCGATGACCGGGCAGGTAATCTGGCTGACGACGAAGCACTATGTCACTGCCGGCTGTACGATCTCCGCGGAAAACGGCAGGCTGTATCTGGGCGGATACAATCCACCGACCGAGAAAACCCAAAACCGTTATGCGCTGTGCCTGGATGCGGAGAACGGCTCGTTAATCTGGCGGTCGGAGCCGGTCGGCAAGGCGGTTAATGTCGTGACAATCGGCGCCAATCTCCTGTTCACTCACGGCTCTACCGGTCAGCCGAGCTATCTGATCGATAAGCAAACGGGAAAGATTCGGTCCGTCTTCGACAAGAAATATGCTTGCACCCGGTTCACAATGTCAGAGCCTTACCTGATGGGTTCCAACATGGATCTGATTGATACCACGAACGGCAACAAGGTGGCATCCTCCGGGCCGTGCGTGGACGTGCGGGAGTGTGTTGGCGGCATCGTATCGAACGGCCGGCTCTTCTACACCTCCCAGGCAAGCGGCCTGCAGGTTTCACAGGTCTATGGGGCCGAGGCACGTTCGTGGACGGTCCCGTGGGAGCATTGAGCCGATTGATTGAAAAAAAACGTTGCAATCACTGACTCGATTGCAGATCACAAGCGACTCTCTCGACTTCCGCCCAGACGCGGAGAAAGTTGTCGGAGCAGATTTTTCTGATGTCTTCTTCCGAGCGGCCATTTTTCAAGAGTTCGTAGATAAGGTTCGGATAGCAGGATGCATCCTCCAGCCCCTCAGGCAGATTGTCTCCGACGCCGTCGAAATCAGAGCCCAGGCCGACGTAATCGATCCCCACCAGCTCTATCACATGCTCGATATGCGCAGCAACATCCGAAACGTGCACCCTTCGCAGCGGGTGCTCTCGCTTGTACTTTTCGATGTAATCGGCTTTCTCCTGACCTTCCAGATTGTGAGCCTCGATATACTCTTCCAAGCTTTTTTTGAGTTGCGCCGATTGCCGGTTGACCTTTCTGCCGATGAACATCGAGCCGAAATTCATCTGAATCACGCCGCCTTTTTTAGCCAACAGTTTAATCATCTCATCGCTCATATTACGTTCATAACCGGGAGTAAAATGGCGACAGGCCGAATGAGTCGCGACCACAGGGGCTTTTGAAAGCTCAATGACCTGATAGAATGTATCGTCTGAGACGTGCGAGACATCGATCATCATCCCGAGGCGATTCATTTCCGAGACAACTTTCACGCCGAAAGGGCTTAGGCCGTTCCACTTGCGCTCGGGATCAAAAGATGAATCACAAATATGATTAGCCTTCGAGTGAGCAAGTGTCACGTAGCTAATGCCGCGACCATGAAAATGTTTTAGATTCGCGAGATTGCCTTCGAGACACGATCCGTTTTCTATTCCCATAGCGAGAGATATACCGTCCCGGCCAAACTGCCTCTTCACATCTGCTGCCGACCTGGCCATTACGAACTTTTCGGGCCAGGTCCGGGCAAGACCTTCGATCATGTCAATAGTCTCATCGGCAAACGAATAGGCTTTTCCTGTCCCCTCATATTCAGCAGGAACGTAAACGGCCATAAAGGCCACGTCAAGCCCTCCCCTCCTGGCCCTCGGATAATCGAAGTTCCCCCCTGCCGTTCTTACCGAAATATCCTCCATCTTTTTTTTCAGACGATAAGGCACATCCAGGTGGGTATCGATAATCATATATTTCTGAGCTAACTCTTCCGCCTTCTTTTTCAGCTTCAACTCAATATCTCCTATCTTTTCCGTTCGTCCAGGGCAAGCAGCAACCATCGCAGTGAGCAAAATCAGTATGCCCGGTATAGTACTCGTTTTATGATATATTCCTTTTGACAAGCTAATCACCGCTAACATTGAGAATAGTCGATTTGAAAGACTGATTTTCAAATAGCTGCTTCGCAAGCATGGCATATCCCCGCCCCAACGGATGGCTGGCATCACGATAGATCTCGCTGGGCAGCACCGGAGGGATACAATAGGCAACGTTGTTCTGCCGGAGCCACGTCTCAATTTCACTTTTCATCTTCTGGTAAGTCTTGTAGCTGTCCGGCTTCAACATGTGCTCGTTAAAAGGGCCTACAACAACAAAGACGGTGTTATTTCTTGCCTTCAACAAATCAATCGTCCGCCGGAAGAAGCGCCATTGCAGTGATTGTGCCGGCTCGACCCACTGAAAATCTTCCTGTGTGATGCCTTTCTCTGTCCAGGAAACATGCTCCTGCAGATTATCTTCCGAAGCGGGTAGTTTGAGCGTGACGGCACCCAAAGGATTCTTATAGGGATGCTCCAGCGTCCAGTTAGGCAGGTCCATATTCTCGTAATAGACGATCCGCAAATGGGACGCCCAGCCAAAGAACGACACATATCGCTCCACTGCGGCAGAAAACCGTTTGGAAAAGGAATCCTTGTAGCAGGGAATCTTCGGGAAAAACTGCGGGACCAGCTTCGGATGATTGAAATGGAACTCTTTTTCGGTCTGCAGGTCGTGCTTTGCCGAACTCATCCATAAAGGATTAAATTGTATAATCACGTTCTTGCCTGAGATATTCCGCCCGTAGTACCTGAGAAGTCCCCCCAGCGCCCCGGGATGAAAACCGTCCACTCCCAGGTTGGCGAAGCTGTCCCGGCCAGCGTTTTGATTGAGATAGTGCGACAGCGTATCGTCTCCGGAGACATAATGTCCCCAGACGACCGAATCGCCGACCACGAGCGTTTCGTACTTCGAGCAGGCCCATCGGCAATAACGGCCGTACAGCCAGTAGTCGTTGCCCAACGTGTACGGCAGCCGGTAGTCGACGCCGGGATCGAACTTCTCGAGCCGTCCCCAGAGCGCCGGACCAAGACAAAGTAACGCCGAGCAGACAATTGCAGCGATTATCCATTCGCGCCCTGATAATCGTATGTTATTGGAGCTAAACGGAATCTTTACTACGTCCGCCTCTTTCATGATCTCGTCTCTTTTTGTGCCGTTGAGTTTCATATTCAATCGATCAGAACTGCAAATAGATAAATCCCTGTTCACTCGAAGGGGCAAAAACAGCTAAGTAGAGAATCATCCCTACAACGAGCCCGATGCGCACGGGCGCCAGGTCAAAAATCCATCTGAGCCTGGATTCATGCGCGAACTGATAAAGCCAGACAATAAGAACCAGAATCAAAGCCCAAACCGGGCAATATGGATTTGCCCATCCGGAGCTGAATATTCTTGTTATGATTAC
>DAOVMB010000083.1 GCA_030630905.1 Sedimentisphaerales bacterium | reverse complement strand
CGGGGATCTCGGGAATGAATGTCTCGGTGGGCAGTTCTAGGTCCCATTCGAATTGATCCTGGATCCTTTTTCTTGGTCCATCATCTTGAAGCCATTCAAATTCCATCATTACCGGGAGCATCGTCTCGGTATCGAACCAAAGCGTATGTTTGCTCGTATCCGGATTTGAGCCGTATTTCTTGGCGCTGAGCTCGAATCCGAAACATTCGATTCCATCTATCTGCCGGCTCTCGAAAAACCGGTCTGCCCTGTCAATGTACCCTGCCAGAGAGATGATTCGATCCATTGGATTATTGGGATGTGATCTGCTGCCGTGCGTAATTTCCTTGTAGGAGCGGTCGGCGAAATTCACTGTCGTCTGGATCAGTCTGAAATTCCTGTCATTAAAGTCGAAGCTCGTCTTGCCCCAATCGTCTTTATCCGTGACGTACCATACTGTTTTTCGTAGTTGTTCACCCGAATAGGAGTCTTTTCGCCAGTCGTACCGAGATATATATATCCTTTTTCCATCAGTTAATAGCCAGTTTTCATCCCGCACGAAACCAGAACGCTGCCGGTAAACGGCTGTTTTCACGCCCTTTAGGGCTGCGGCAATTTCATCTTTTAGCCCTGCAGGCACATCCGCATAAAGCATCTGTCCTTTCTCTTGTTTTTCCCTGGCGGCATGAACCTCGCCCGGCTCGGCATTGATGAAATCTTCCGGAATTTCAGGTTCGAACATTTCAGCGGGAATTTGTGCGTAGTATTCAAATTGGTCTTGTATGAACGTAAACGTTTTCCCCGGGCTGCCGGTAATTGGGCGGCCGTGCTTTTCTATGCGAACAGGCAGCTTTGTCTCAACGTCGAACCAGATACGGTCAATCCGTCCCTCTGGATTATCTCCATATTTGCTGGTGTCTATTTCGAAGCCTACGCATTCTCGACCTTCGAACGTTGCCGTATCGAGTATTCGGTCGGCTTTATCCATCAGATAGACATAGAATCGCAACCTTTCTATCGGATTGCGCTCGTAAGCTCCACCTTCGGTTGTCTTAATTGTGTAGCATTGATGCTCGTAGGATACACCATACTGTATCAAGTCTTGTCCATCGGGGACCTTATACGTTACGTTCTGTAGGATACTGTCCGGATTGCTGTCACCGAAAGTATCCTCATCGGTATGCGCGTAGTAACGGTCTTTACGAGTTCTGTCTTTGGCTTCGTAATTCCTGCTCCAAGTGCCGGAAACATGTGTGGAGCCGTAACGGCCGACAAAAACTGCTTGATCTCGGTAGACAAGTGCTTCGATTTTTTCCAACTCAGCCATAATCTCCTGTCCCCAGGCGGCGGGGGGGCCAAGCCACCATTTTCCGTTCTGAGGATTACCGCCGGGCCAAAAGGATACGCCGCCTAAAACGACTATCGCAATCACCGCCGCAACGGCGAATTTCATTGTTTTGCTGTACATAATTGTTCTCCATATAAGTTCCAGGCCGGCATTTGGCCTGGGGGATTGATTTATTTCGCTGTCCACGGCTGCAAAAACTACCTGTTTGGCTGATTCACACATTCGGTCATCAGGTGAAAGCTCGCTTATGCGTCCTGTGCAATCGAGCAGTGTTTGGAGTCGTTTCAGCTCACTGCTGCATCGATGACACTCGGACAGGTGTGTTTCTACCTCGGTTTGTGCTTCCGGCGACAATTCTCCGAGAGCTGAAGCCGCTAATAACTTGCTGATTTTGTCGTGCTTATTCATAATTCACCTTATTCATTCGTTAAGGTAGTCGCTGAGTCCCCGAGCCAGTTGTTTCACCGCCCGATGTAAATGAACTCTCACAGTGTTTTGTGAACAACCGAGGATTTCTGCGATCTCGTTATGTCTTAATCCTTCAATTCTCGATAATATGAACACGTCCGCCTGGCGTCTTGGCAATCTCGCAAGGTTTCGGGCCAGCATCTGCTGCAGCTCGGCGGTTCTCAAAGGGCCATCCGGATGGTCCGTGCTTGTGCCGTATTTCGATTGCTGCCGCAGGGACTGTTCGGCTCTCGATTGTTTTGCAAACTCGATTGCTTTTCGTACCGCGGCCCGATAAAGATATGCGTTCCAGTTTGTCCGGCCGTTGTATTTGTGCCATCGTTTCCATATAGCGAGAAATACTTCCTGATGCACGTCCTGGGCTTTTTCACTATTACCCAGAATCCGCATCGCGGTGCTCAGTACTTGTGCACCATAATCGTTGACTAATGCTCGAAATTCCTGTTTCGACACCGTTTTTCTTTCAAAGCGATAAAGTTATGCATAACTCGAATTCACGACCGGTCGCATATCTGTAATTATAGAGGCGTTCTATGAAATTTCGTTTACAAAAAAAAAAATAACTCCGGCGGCAAATTGGAAAATTTCACATTTTTTTTGGTTTGGATTAGCCAACGTCGAGAGTGATTTTATTGGACACTCGGAAAGGTGATTAATGCTGTCTTACGGCCTGCTCTATATGTGGTAGTCGAAGCAAAGGCGGCGCCGCTATATGGTGGTCTGGGTTATGGGGCGTTAATTTGGTCGCTTCGTAGTTGGCTAAAGAAAAAATGTTTGCTCTGTCGATATCCCGTAGGTTGCCAAGGATTTTTACAAGTTTTGAAGGGTGCGTGTGTATGAGTAAAAGGGAGTTGATCGACTACATCTGCAAAATCAACAGAACTGCCAAGCCGGAATTTCTCGCCGGTTTTTCAGAAGAAGAGCTGAACGCTTATCTTGAGCATCTCATGGAGTTGGATTTGGAAGAATTGGTCGTCTGCAGCTAAGGATGTGTGGAACCGCTCTAAAGAAGCTCGAACCTGCAAAGCTCGCAGCTACATTTACCGGTCCATCTTATTAGTCTATCAGGACCAAGCCCGTCAACAATGGATCCACGGGGCAGGTTTGTTAAGAGTGACGAGGGGATGAATCGTCAGATGTCCCCCAAATTCAGTTTTTCGATGTTTGCCGGACAGCCGGATTGGTTTGTTAATTGTCGAGTTCGTCACCGATAACGGATCTGCTGATATCGCTAAGCCCGCGTCTTTCGGGACGAACTTGCTGTTGTTGCGGTTGGCTCTGAGTTCTGGGGGGGCTTTGGGTATTACTATTGCTTTGGGGAGTGGAAGCCGAGGATGAGCTAAAAGGCTCCACCGCCGGCGCTTGATCGGCCGATACGATTGCTCCTGTGGGTATCTCGGCAATACTGTTGAGTTTGAACTCGACCAGCGTCGGTTCATAACCTCTTGGCACGCAAAAAACAAAGTCGATATATCTGACATTGCCCTCGATGTCGCTGGTCGCAAGTTTTATCTCGGGGCTTATCTCCAGTTCGTCTTTTGTTTTCAGGTATCCAAGGGGATAGGTATTGACCGCTTCACCGGTTTTTCGCGTACATATTAATCTTAACTGGGAAGGTGTAAATACGCCGCCGTTGATTTTTGCTTCTCGATTTATCGCCTTTTTCTTTATTCCCACGCGCACGATTGTCGGGTTATAAGCTTCTTTCGTCGAGATGGGTATGGCTACCGACTTGCCCCCCGGCTCATATACAACCTTGCCTCCGCGCGTCTTTAACTCTGAGACGAAGGAATCTACTTGTTTTTTCACGGCTTCGGACGCCGGCCAGACACCCGGTTTTGGCACTTCTATGGCTGGATAGACGCCGCTGACGCTTGATGCATCGCCGAGAAACCTGTTAAGGAATAGCTGGTCCAGGTAGTTGGGGTGGAGAGTTTTAAAGCTGTTTTTGCCGCTTAAACTGCCGTTACTGATGAGACTGAAAAGGCCGGTAGCAAAACCGTCGGCATTAAACAGGACTCCGCCCGGATTGTCGGGATTCAGCCTGGCCGGATCAAAACGCTGGTAGGGATAGGAGAGCGGCAGCGGTCCCATTTGAAGAGCTGTGAGCAAAAGCCCGGATATAATAAAGCCCAGGATAATTCCGCAGACTACGCGTCCGATACGCTCGGGCAGAAATCCAAGGTCAACCGGGTGGCGAATTACAAAGATAGCGGCTGTTTGAAGAACGCCAAATGCCACGACAAACAACAGGATAAAACAGAGAGTTTGTGCCCAGGGGACAAGAGAGAGCATACTGCCGTCATTGCCGCGGCTGATAATGAGATTTGCCAATATTTCGAAATAGCCGAACGCAACAACGCTTGCGCAAATCGCAATAATTATCATGGCAAATGCCTTGACAAACGTCCCTTTGAAGTACTGTAAAGCAGCACAACCTAAGATTATTATCACAATAGCTAAGCTGGCCATAAACAATGTCTCCGGTTTCTTCAGGATTCGTGATTAGCTTCACGATCCGTGTGTTACTAACGATTATTTTGATTTGCTTTCTTCGTTTTTGATGTTGAAAGCACTCTAATCATTTCGTTTATCGCTATCTTTCCGGTAATTACTTTTCTGAGTGTTTGTTCGTGTAGATAGAGCATTTTGGCACGTCTGAACTGCGTGCCGATTTCCGGCAGCGAGTTTGATTTTATTATCACTTTTCTTAAGTCGTCGTTCAACGTGACGATTTCAAACACAGCCGTTCTGCCGAAATAGCCGGTTCCCTGGCAGTGTTCGCAGGTTAAAGGTTTGCCGTGCTTGTCGTACTGCACTTTGCCGGTACGATACAGCACTTTTGTTTTTTCCGCGGTGATATTGAATTTTTTGAACAGTTCTTTATCCGGCGCGTATGCTTGCTTGCACTCGTCACAAAGTATTCTAAGCAGCCGTTGGTTGCTTATGCCCAGAAGGGTATCAGCGGCGACATTTTTATTGCCGACATATTTTAGCCATTTACCCAGCGCCTGTATCGCGCTGTCTGCTTTGATCGTAATATATATGAGCTTTCCATCTCTGGCGGCGGCACAAGCTACCTGGGCCGTTTCGGCATCTTCACAATCGGAGACACCGACTATATCAGGTCCCATTCTTACAACGGTTTGGAGCTTTTTGGCAAATGTAGTCGTGCCGGTGTCGGTGAGATTGAAGATGTTTTGAGTTATATTGGGCATCTGGGCGGGAGGCTGTCTTTCAAGCGTGTTTATGCTGTTAATGAAGGCATCGTGATTACGAAGAAGTGCGTAAAGTGTGGTTGTTATGCCATTTTTACGCGGCCCGCTTATAATAAATACGCCCTGTTTTATCTGGCTAAACTGATTGAGCATTGCTTCCTGTTCGGGCATTAAGCCGATCTCGGTTAGTCTTGCTATACCCTCATGTGTTATTGGTTTTAGTCTGATCTGTTCTCCGGCGGTTGATCCGGCAGTCGTTACTTCCCACGGGATATCATCTTTCTTCTTGCGGATTTTGAACTTTCCTTTTTGTGGTTTTCGTTTTTCCTTGGTGTCCAAACCAGCAAGATCCTTGACGAATCGAATGAAATATCTCATTTGGTCTCTTGCTATGCTCGGCTGTTTTAGCGAAGTGCCGTCAACGTTGTAGGCTATCTGGTAATCTTGTGCCGTTGGGGAGAACACAATGCTGCTGGCCCTTCGCCAAATGGCGTCACTCAGAATTTCATAAGCTGTTTTATATCCGAAGAAGTCCGGCGTTCTGGGCTCAGGTACCGGAATTTCATTGTTGTTTGCCGTTACGAAGGTGAAGCTTTTAAGGGCCTCAAGCTTCTTTTCTTTGCTGACGAGCAGGTTTTTGATGTGATCGATTGTCAGAACCTTATCGAAATCCAGAACTCTTGCATTGCGGTGCTTGACATAAACCAGAGATATCGATCCGACAGCAATCAGATAGAACAGCATCCCAACGATAAAGATAGGCACGAGCAGCCAGATTATTGCCCCGGCCGCTCCTGCACCCAGAATGATGCCCGTCCAGAAAACATCATTTGTTTCTACTGTTTTAGCGTCGTGATGTACCCAGCCAACCAGTGGCAGCCATGCAAAAAAGATAATCAAATAGCCAATGAGTTTGATTATGGAAATATAGCCGCCATACTCGATGGAAGCTGATAATAAATCCAGCATAAGATGCTCCGTAAAATCTTACAAAATGCCGCTGGCAGTGGTTCTGATCCCCTTTAGCGCCATTTTCAATTCATCAGTATTTGGTGCATATTTTAATGCTTCCTTCGGATCGACGAATCCTTTTTCCACCAAATCACAAAGGTTATAAGTAAGATCCTGCATCCCTTCGTTCTGGGAGCTTCGTATCACGTTGGGTAAATCGCCTTCGCGCCCTTCGGCAATAAGTCTCCTGGCGGCAGCGTTTGTAATAAGAATCTCCACTGCCGGTATTCTGTCAGTACCTTTCGTGATGCACGGCAGCAATACCTGACTGATAATTGCTCTAATAGCGATGCTCAAAGTCTGCCTTACAAGGTCACGTTCGTTTTGCTGGAACAGGTCCAAAAGCCGGTGGACGGCCTGAGACGCATTTGCCGAGTGCAATGTTCCGAAGACAAGGTGTCCGGTTTCGGCGGCTCTCATTCCCGCAGTAACGGTTTTGGCGTCCCGCATTTCGCCAACGAATACAACATCAGGATCTTGTCGCATTAGATATGTCAGGGCTTCCTCGAAATTGTCGGTGTCAAGCCCGATTTCCCTTTGCGAGACAATCGCTTTTTCGTCCTTAAATAGATACTCGATAGGGTCCTCGACGGTAATGATGTGACAGGAGCGAGTGCGGTTTATGTAGTTTATCATCGATGCTATTGTTGTTGTCTTACCGCAGCCGGTAGGGCCCACGACAAGAACCAGTCCCTGTCTGCTATTGCATATCGTTTCCAGTGACGGCGGCAGGTTCAACTCTTCAAACGGCGGAATAACCGTGTTGACACGCCGGGCCGCGAGGCTGATTAGCCCTCGCTGGCGAAACACATTCGTTCGGAAGCGATGCTCGCCGTCAACTTCATGGGCGAAGTCCAGTGTCCCGTGCTCCATGAAAGATTCCTTCTGGGCCGGGCTGAGCAGCTCGAATACCAATTCTTCCATCTTCTCGGGGGTGATTACATCGCCGGTCGTTTTCTTCAATTCCCCATAGAGACGCAGTTTCGGTGTCTGCCCCACCTTCAGGTGTAGATCGCTCGCTCGTGTTTTGATGGCAGCTCTGAAAAACTTGTTCAGCTTAGGCTCATGAACAAGGGGTGTTCGAGTATCAATAGGTTGTTCCCTGCCCATAATTTAAGATTAACTCCAATGCTTATTAACCAACTCTTTCAGCCACGACCAACCTGATTATAGGTCGTTATACAGAAGAGCATTAATTACACCATGAGATTTGTAAAGACAAACCTAATATCCCTATAATATAAGATTTTACCCAGGTTGTCAAGCTTGATGCTTAAACAATACTCATTTTTCGCCGAGATAACAAGGTAATTTTTCCCGGTTTTAGCCTCTCAGCGTTTGATAAAGCTCCAAATCGGCGCTAATAACAAATCGACTTTAGCGATTCGCACCTGCTTGCCGATATAAAAAAGGGTGTATTTATGGAGTCAGAAAAACGGATATTGACGGGTAAAGAAAAGGATGAAGCGGCAATAAGGCTTCTTGCGAAGCTGAAAGAGCAGTTACGTTCCTCTGATGCGTCAAACAGACGCAAAGCGGCTTTCAACTTATCCTGGATGCAGGAAGACGGTCTGGAAATCTTAAAAGATGCTTTGACCGGCAACGACCATATAACCACGAAAAACGCAGCCGCTTATGGTCTGAGAAAAATGCAGGGTAGAATGAAGAAGATGGCCCTGGAGGTTCTCAACCAGGGGCTGAAACATCGTGACAGTTCCACCAGGCAGGTTAGCAGAAGCGCCTTGCAACTATTGGGACAGAAGGTTCCCGCAGGATCTGTGTCGCAAAAACCGGCGGCAAGGAAATCGAGAATCAGGGAGATCTCGCATGAAAGGCCGAGGGTGGGAATCGATACGAGGCGAGGGATTGGTATGAGGCGGTCACGCAGATAAAAAGCCTGATGTCAATAGGAACTCTTTTGCCTGCCCCCCAAAAAAATCAAAGTTCATAAAGTAACTCTCCGCCTGTAATCATGTCGCCAGCAGCAATGTCAGGGACATATAGATTGTCACACTTATCGAATCGTTAGCTGTTGTAACCAGGGGGCCGGAACTTATCGCCGGATCTATGCCGATTCGGCGGAACAAAAACGGCAGAAACAGGCCAAGCGTTGTCGCGACCATGATAGCCGAAAACATCGCCGTGCCGAATGCAAAGATAAGCCGCGCCGGCGAGACCGCATTTTCCGGCGTCCTGGAGCAAATTAAAATAGCACAGGCGATGCCGCCCAATACTCCGCAGCTTAATGCCACGAGAAGCGCAATTCGCACCTCTCGCGTAAAGACCTGGCCGAATCTTAACGCCGCCAGGTGACCTGTTGCCAATCCCGATACGACGATGG
>DAOVMB010000334.1 GCA_030630905.1 Sedimentisphaerales bacterium | reverse complement strand
TATGTTCCTTACTCAGTACCACTTAGCTACGGGCATTGAGGCTGAGGTCCAGGTGGAGCCAGATGCCGGCGTGATGGGGCTTGGAGTGGACACAGACACAGGCCTGGTATATATGAGCACCGGAAGCAACAACGCTCCCGGCGGGGACAATCTTTTGGTCTATGACGCCGCACTTAACCAGATCGATATCATCACTGCCATCGGAAATCCTGCCGGTCTGGCTATTCCAGGCAAAGATATCGGCTACAATCCACTTAACCTTAACAAACAAGTTCTAAGAGGCGCCAGTGCCAGTACTGACTTTGATCAAATGAAGACCGTAGGCGCAGGTGACACTTTTACTTATGGTATTTCCTTCGATAGTAACAATGATTATACCGTCACCGATGCGTTGATTATTGATATGCTTCCAGACGAAGTAAGCTTCATATCGGCTGATGACGATGGAGTGAACGGACATTATGATCCCGATACACATAGTTATATATGGTCATACCTGTTACTTCCACCCGGATCATCTACGCTTTTGGAGATAACCGTACAGGCAGATCCGGATATAAATGCCGGTACGATCATTACGAATTCGGTGACTATCAACAGCAACCAAACGGCGCCGACAACCACAAGTGTTGATGTTATTATAACGAACAATGCCCTTAACCTCGAAAAAAGCATTGTTGGAAGCATTGAGGGTCAGGTCACCCAGGTCAATACCAATGATATAATTACATATATCATCGAATTCGACAACAAAGATAATGATTTCCCTGTGACTAATGTAATCGTTGTTGATTACCTTTCAAAGAACGTAACCTTGATAGACGATGGTAAAGGTAGCGGAAAGTATAACGAAAAGGAGGGTACTTACACATGGACATTTGATTCTCTGGCACCCGGAGCAGTAGTGCATTTAGAGTTAGCCGTCTCTGTTAATCCAAACCTCGCCCTGGGCACCACAATTACCAACATCGTCACTGTCGAGAGCGATGAAACACCGAAATCTTCGACAAGTGTTGATGCTATGACATATTATAAACCACTTAATATCACTAAGAAAGCCGTGGACAAGGAAGGAAACGAAATCATTTGGGTAGATCCGGGTGACAGATTCACCTATCAAATTTGCTTCGATAATAACGATAATGACACCAAGGTAACAGACGTGTTCATTGTCGATAAACTCCCGGACGAGGTAACCTTCGTAATGGCCGACGATGGCAAAGCTACCGGAAAATATGACAAGAAGACTCATACTTATACATGGTCGTATGGGCCTCTGTATCCGGGAATAACTGATTGTGTAGAGTTAGTGGTAGATGTTAATGAAAATACACCCTATGGTATCATGATTGCCAATTCCGTCACAATCGACAGCAATGAAACATTGCCGGCGACGGCGGATGTTAATGTTCCGGTTGGAGAAATTCTATTGGAAGTTGACGATCTGAGTATAACTCCCAACGTACTCAGACGCAACGGCACCTCACCGAATATAATGGCCGTTGTGCAGCTCCCGGAAGGGATTACAAAAAATGACATCGAACCGAACGATCAACCTAAACTTTACTACCAGGACCGAAATTCAGACATAGAGAATTTCATCTTAATCGGACAAGGGAGCCAACATTTGTCTGGAACTGAGGACAGACCAGGAATTCGTGTTTTGTTCAATAGGGCTGAACTGATGAATGCCGTTTATGGCTACGGGGCGGTCAAATTAAGAGTTGAAGGCAGACTTAAAACAGGCCGGACCTATTTCGGCGAGGCAATTATTCATATAACCAGATTCGCAGGCGACTAATATCAAATTTAGTTAATTAGAGCCGATTAAGCATTGCTGTCATTCCCGCGAAAGCGGGAATCCAGAATCTTCGATATTTATCCTGACAATCATGGTATCGGTTCTTATTTACTGAAATTATTATAAAACCAAAACCATAATTCTGCTTTTGCTTTTACACATATTCTGTCTCTTGTTTATTCATCACTGCTGTTCTTACTTGCTATCCACTTCAACTCCGAAATTCTGTCCGCTTTGATGAACTCTACATGTCCATCTGCAAAAAGAATATTGCAGCCTTCATCCTCGTGGTGTTCCGTCGTCAATATCTCTGGCCCGCCGGCCTTATTCCAGCCCGGCATACTTTCGAAGAGCAAAACCAAGTCAGGCGAAAGCTCAGCCAGTTTCTTGCCTGCCAAGAATTCATTCATTGCGTAACTACTCTGATCTTCCCTGGCGTTCGAACCGGGACAAATCAACATTCCAGGTAACATGTACTTGCCAAGCACATCGCACCATGACTCTACACTTGGAAGGCTGTCATCGAAATCGTCTGCGTAAAGCTTAAATGCCGTCATTAGACTTTTCATACGGTACTTGCATGCAACGAGGGTAGCCCTTTCCCATGGAACCTCCACCGACACAAGGCAAACTAACAGAACCACAATAACGACCAGAACCGCAATCAGAATTCTTAAGAAGGACAGCTTGTTCTCACCGCGGGTTCCAGCAGCCGATATCTCGCTCATTTTTTAACCTCCACAAACATTTTTCGCAAAACAGTTATCATCGTTCTCGGCTCGAAGTAATTCTTCGCCAGATGCAAATATACTACTTTCGGACCCGGGATGCGAACCTTACCCGAAACGTTTTCAAACAGGGCCTGCTCATTGTCGCTATGGTCCTTTTCGAATGAAAATATCAAATCCTGGCCGGAAGAAACGATGCTTTTAATGTTAAGCCTGCTCGCTTTGATTCGCAGCTCAGCCAGGTCCAGCAGCAATCCGACCTCATCCGGTACGGCACCATATACATCCGCTAATTCGCCCCTTATTTGCTCCAGGTCCTCATCCGTTCTCGCAACGGCAATTTTCCGATAGACATCCATCCGGTGCCTGTTAATCGGTATGTAATTTTTCGGTATGTATGTGGCAAAGCCTAAGTCGACGACCGCCGTGGGTATCACTTCGACAGGCTCGTTCTTCAGTTTTTTGACGGCATCGGTCAACAGCTCGCAATACATCTGGTAGCCCACCATCTGGATATGCCCCGACTGCTCGGAGCCAAGGATATTGCCGGCGCCGCGTATTTCCAAATCCCGCAGGGCGATTCGAAAACCGGCCCCCAAATGCGAATATTCCTCGATCGCTTTGAGGCGTTTGGCCGCCAACGGCGTAATCGTCCGTGACATCGGCAGCAGCATATAAGCATACGCCCGGTGCTTATACCTGCCCACCCTGCCGCGAAGCTGGTGCAGCTCCGCCAGGCCGAACCGGTCCGCGTCATTGATAAAAATCGTATTGGCGTTCGGAATATCCAGCCCCGATTCGATAATCGTCGTGCACACGAGCACATCGGTCCGGCCGGTCACAAATTCGATCATCGCCGTCTCAAGCTCGCTCTTGGCCATCCGGCCGTGGGCGATGGTAATCTTTATATCGCCCATGAGCTTCTGAATTTCCCATGCCTTTTTCTCGATCGTCCTGACCCGGTTGTGCAGAAAAAACACCTGTCCCTGCCGATTCAATTCGCGGTAAATCGCCTTCTTTATAAGCTCCCTGTTGTAGGCGGTCACGGTTGTCACTATACTTCGCCGATCCAGAGGCGGCGTCCCCAGCGAGCTAATATCACGCAATCCGAGCAGCGACATGTGCAGCGTCCTCGGAATCGGCGTGGCCGTCATCGTCAGAATGTCAACGTTTATGCGCAGTTTCTTGAGCTTCTCCTTGTGCTCGACGCCGAATCGCTGCTCCTCGTCGATAATTAAAAGCCCCAGGTCCTTGAAACCCACGTCGCCGCTGAACAGGCGATGCGTTCCTATCAATATATCGACTCGACCGGCCCTTGTCCTGGCGATAATGTCCTTCGCCTGTTTGGCCGTCTTAAAACGATTCAGGACCTCGATGCAGATGGGAAAGTCCGCGAACCGCTCGGCGAAATTCCTGCCGTGCTGCACACACCACACCGTCGTAGGGCTCAGGATGGCAACCTGCTTACCGTTCTCGACAACCTTGAACGCCGCTAGCATCGCAAGCTCCGTCTTACCGTAGCCCACGTCGCCGCAGAGCAGCCGGTCCATAACCACGGCCTGCTGCATGTCCGCTTTGATTTGCTCGGCCGCGGTGGTCTGGTCGGGTGTCTCCT
>DAOVMB010000076.1 GCA_030630905.1 Sedimentisphaerales bacterium | reverse complement strand
ATCGTCGCCCTCCGGAACCGAAAGCACGACTATTTTGCCGCTCTCACCCAGCTCGAAAGCCGATGGACAAACAAGATTGCCTACGTTCTCGATCAAAATCAAATCCAAATCATCGACGGGCAATTGTTTCAACGCATCGCTTATCTGGGCCGCCGACAAGTGGCATGCACCTTCGGTGTTTATCTGTACGACCGGCGCTTCGGTCGCCCTGATTCTCTCGGCGTCGATGTCGGTCTGAATATCGCCCTCGATTACGCCGATCTTAATTTTGCCTTTTAACTCGTTTATCGTCCTGGTCAAAATTGTAGTCTTGCCGGAGCCGGGAGATGAAATAATATTCAGGCAAAGTTTTTTCTGCTGGGCGAAAAAAAATAAATTTTCAAGAGCATATTTTTCATTTTCACCCAGAATTTTTTTGCCGACATCAACTTTTTTCATAACGTGACTCCGTTTGAAATTCTATTTCCTCCAGTATCAAAGGCGCATCGGGCTGCAATTTGAAGTCGTCACCGCCGCACTTCGGACACTCCGGAAGTGACAGCTCGACATCGAAGTTTAGGTCACAACTCTTACATCGCGCCTGGATTGGCTTGTGCTCTATCTGAAGTTTCACACCTTCGCACGGCGTATCTTTGGCAATCGCCTCGAAGGCAAAACGAAGTATCTCGTCGCTGATAGAGTTGAGCATACCGCAACTGATTTTTGCCGTAACGGGTTTTGCATTATTTTTTGCGGTCTCATCCGTTATTATTGCCATCAGGCTCTGGGCTACCATCGTTTCGTGCATCAGCATATCCTCGGCAGCTCGCGCCCGTACGGCATTTGAACGATTCTTTTTCCGCCGATACGCGTTTCAATTTCCACCAGAGGTACGTCACGGGTCTCGACGACCTCGCCGATGATCTTTGCCTCTTTTCCCAGCGGATGATTCCTGCAGATTTTCAGACAATCGTCCGTCGATTCCGGCGAGACAACGGCGACGAATTTGCCTTCATTTGCAATTGTCAGCACATCGAAGCCAAGCATGTCGGCCGCAGCCTGCACCGCCGGCCTGACCGGTATATCAGTTTCGCGAATTTCGACGCTCAGAGCGGTACTTCTTGCGATTTCGTTTAGCGTCGCGGCCAATCCACCACGAGTCGGGTCTCGCATGAACTTTATGCCGCTCGTGTTCTCCAGCAGCTCACATATCAACCCTGTTAAAGACGCACAGTCGCTTTTCAATTGCGACTGAAATTTCAACTCTTCCCGCTGCGAAATGATGGTCATCCCATGGTCGCCGATCGTGCCGTTGATCATGATTTTGTCCCCTACGGCAATCTTGTCGAAGCCCAGATCCACGCCGGCCAGTCTCACCCCGATTCCCGCCGTGTTGATGAAAATCCTGTCTGCGGCGCCGGATTCAACGGTTTTGGTGTCGCCGGTAACGATATCGACATTACTCTGGCGGGCGGTCTCGCCGATATTTGCCAGAATTTTGTCCAACAACTCGATTTCAAAACCATCCTCGATTATCAAAGATAATGCCAAGGCAACAGGTTTTGAACCGGCGACAGCCAGATCATTAACCGTTCCACAAACAGCGAGTTTCCCAATATCCCCGCCGTTAAAGAACAACGGCTTAACAACGTAGCTGTCCGTTGTAAAACACAGCGAGTTCGAAGCTACGTTTAGCCTTGCCGAATCGCCTAATTCGTCCAGAGCGTCATTTTTGAGGCTTGGCAGGATATGTTGGCGGATCAGATCATCCATTAGTTGTCCGCCTCCGCCGTGCGCGAGTAAGATTCTATCGTGTTTGGTGGTTCTCATAATTTGCGTCTTTTTTCCCGGCCGTATTTAAACCACGCCGCACATGCCCCTTCGGAACTTACCATGCAGGGTCCAACCGGCTCTTGTGGCGTACAGTCCCGACCGAACAATCCACATTCCGGCGGCTCTATCAATCCGCACAAAACTTCGCCGCAGCGACAGCCTTTTATTTCTTCGCTCGGTTCTTCGCTTATGCTGAATCGCCTGAAGGCATCGAACTGAGCGTACTTATCTTTTAGTTTAAGTGTGCTTTTTTGTATTTCCCCTAGTCCCCGCCAGTAACCATCCACCGGCTCAAAACACTCATCAATGATCTGCTGTGCAGCAATATTACCTTTTTCGGTCACTACCGCAAAATACATTGATTTTAATTCAGCTTTACCGGCGGAAAGCTGTCGGCAGATTTCGCAGAGTCCTTCGATAATCTGCACCGGCTCAAAGCCTGCCACCACACACGGCCGGCTGAAGTCTTCCACGATCTCGGCAAAGGCTCCGTAGCCGATTATCGCGCTAACGTGTCCCGGGCAGAGAAAGGCATTTATATTATGATTTTTCTCCGAGAGCAGTGCTCGCATCGCAGGGACTACCAGTTTGTGCCCGCTGAGAATACAGAAATTTTCGACCGATCCGGCGGCCGCCTCTTTCACAACAACAGACGTAGCCGGTGCCGTAGTCTCAAAACCGACCGCAACGAAAACAACTGTTTTATCAGGATTATCCTTAGCTAATTGCAGTGCATCTTCGCTGCTCAGAACGATTTTGATGTTGGCTTTTGCCTGCTTTATTTCGAGAGAGCCGTCTTTGCCGGGAACGCGAATCATATCACCGTATGTGGCAATCAAACAGTCATCACGGTCGGCCAATTGCAGAACAGCATCGATATAGCCCTGGCCGGTCACGCAAACCGGGCAGCCCGGGCCGGATAAAAGCTTGAGATTGCTTGGCAGAATAGACCTTATGCCGTTGCGAAAAATTGAAACCGTGTGAGTGCCGCAAACCTCCATGATATTGATTTGCCGCCCTAAAATCTCACAGGCGGCGTCAATATCACGCTGAGCTTTGTTAATTCTATCGAGCATAATTCTCGTATTTCGTTTCTTTCTTCACGCTTTCTTATCCTGAAACCCTGTTTTGCGTATCCATAAACTCGTTAATTTCTGCAATGAGCTGCCAGGTCTTTTTCGCCTCTTCTTCATCGACAAGTGAAATCGCAAAACCGGCATGGACCAACACCAAATCGCCCAATTTGGCCTCCGGCAGTAGTGTAGTCTTGGCCTTGAAACGGTTGCCCATAGCATCGACAACCGCCTTGTCGGCCTCCAATTCTATTATCCTTGCCGGTATCGCCAAACACATAATTCGTTACTCTTTACTCGTGATAAGTTGTTTTACTGACTACAAGCTAACGTTTCCTTCAATCAACTATCGTTTGCATTCTATCATTGAACCGGCTCAAGAGCAACGTTATATGCTGCATTTGCTGATCCATCTCACTCCGAAGGCGTTGATAACACCGTTTCGCGGGATACGAGATGCGCGGCTATGGCTGCCTGGCCGAGAGAGATGCCGCCGTCGCTGGATGGGACATTGCGGTTGAACAATACGGAGAAATCGTTTTGTTTCAACTGTTTTATTAGATGGTTTATCAAATAGCGGTTACAGAATACGCCGCCGCTTAATGCGACGGTGTTGAGCTTCGTCGATTCTCTCGCTGCTTTGGTCATCTCAAGGAAGGCGGCGGCAATTGTATTATGGAACTTCGCTGAGATTGCTGCCGGGAGCCGGTCATTTTGAATGTCATCTATTATCTGCCTTATCATCTTACCCAAATCAAGCTGCAATGGTTTGCCGGCGGTATTTATCAGTTCAAAGTCATAACTTTCTTCAATGCCCTCAATAATCGCCTCCAAAGCCATCGGCAACTGAGCGTCGAAATGGTTGTAGCTTCCCAGACCGAGCATGGCCGCGACGGCGTCAAAAACCCGGCCAAGGCTGGAAGTCTCCATGCAATTAACGTCTTTCTCAAGCTGCTCCGATACCATCTGCAGCCTGCTTTTATCAGGTTCAATCCGCCTCAGCAGCCAGTCGAATTTCTCTAAAGTAAATTTATTGCCGTATGTTTTTCTTAGTAATGATAAAGCAGGTCTTACAGCCTCTTTGCTTGCCTTGTCCCCACCTGCCAGAGAGTAGTAAGACAGATGGCCGAATCGCTCAAACTTCTCCAACGATGCAATCAGGCACTCGCAGCCCCAGATTGCGCCGTCGGTTCCGTAACCGGTGCCGTCCGCCACGATACCAATGACTGGGCCTTCGAGATTGTGTTCGGCTAACACAGATGCGATATGTGCCCAGTGGTGCTGAACCTGGACGACCCTTATCGATGCCTTGTCATTCTGAGCAAAGCGAAGAATCTCTCCTTTCCCGGCAATCAGATCCTTCGGCTTCGTCTCAGGATGACGGAAAAACTCATTTTGCATCGAAAGAGCGTATTGCGTGGATAGATAGCCGGGATGGAGGTCGCAGGCTATAATTTTCGGCTCGACTTCAAAGAGTCCCCGCAGGTGCTCGACCGAATCGATATAATGATGATAGACCTCTGCATCTTCGAGGTCGCCGATATGCTCGCTGCAGATAAGCTGATTTTGCTTAGCAAAGCAAAAAGTATTCTTCAAATCCGCTCCGGCTGCGAATATGTCCTGCCGGCAACTCTTCTTCATAAGAATCGGAGTCGGAACATACCCTCTGGCCCTTCGTAAAAAAGCCGGCTGCTCATCCACAAAATGCAGAATCGAGTCATCGACCTGCCGGTAAATCTCCCTGTCGTGCATTAAGAAGGCATCCGCAACGTCGCCGAGCCGTTCGAGCGCCTTTTCGTTTTTGCAGATAAGCGGCTCATCGGAAATATTGCCGCTGGTCATTACCAGAACCTTTATATTCTGAGCAAAAAGCAGATAGTGCAGCGGCACATAACACAACATAAAGCCGTAAGTGTCGACACCTTCGGCAGCCGATGGAGCTATCGGGCTGTCCGGCTTTTTGGGCAGCAGGACAATCGGGCTTTGAGGACTGCTCAAGAGCCGCCCGGCTGTTCGGTCCACGATTGCATATTTTTTTATCCGTTCGATCGAATCAGCCATCATAGCGAAAGGTTTATGGTCTCGCTTCTTGCGCCGGCGCAATCGCTGCACGGCCCGGTTATTAAGCGCATCAACCGCTAAGTGAAACCCGCCGATCCCTTTTATCGCCACAATTTTCCCAGCCAAAAGGAGGCTCGCAGCGTCGGCGATTACTTTCCCGGTCTGCTCGCTGATTGTCCTGCCGGTGTTGTCTGTCAGCCGAATTTGCGGCCCACACGCGGAACAGGCGACGGGCTGAGCGTGAAAACGGCGGTCACTTACATCTGTATATTGAGCAGCACACTTATCGCACATCTCAAAGACAGACATCGTCGTATTCGGCCTGTCGTAGGGGATGGTCTTGACAATAGAATACCTCGGCCCGCAATTCGTGCAGTTTATAAAGGGATAGCCATAGCGAAAATCTTCTTCGTCGGCCATTTCTGCAAGGCAATCCCGGCACGTGGCGATATCGGCGGTGACCTGTGACTGCGGCGTCCCATGCGAATCGCTCGTCTCGATGACGAATTCGGCTTCGGACTCGATGACCGGTATATCCACGGCATCACAGGATGTTATCACTGCCAGCGGCGGTTTGTCGGCGTCGGATTGCAGCCGGGCGAGAAATTCAGCCATTTTCTCCGCCTCGCCCTGCAATTCGACGGTGACTCCCTTCGTATCGTTGTACACAATACCGGACAGCTCCAGCGACTGTGCTATTCTGTACACGGCCGGCCGAAAACCAACGCCCTGAACCCGCCCAGTTATCGATATTTTTCGTCTCTTAATCAAAACTCTGCTATCTTATAACTCAACATCTGAAGCAAAAAGATAAAAAACAGAATTTTCTTGCCGATATTGCCGGTATGTTGTAATATAACTCATAATCGGGGCCATAGCTCAGTTGGGAGAGCGCTTGCATGGCATGCAAGAGGTCGTGGGTTCGAATCCCATTGGCTCCATTAACATATCCCACTGCCACCTAAAGGTTTGTGAGAAATCATTCCTGTGTCATCCACTTCGGCAAATGCTGTGCTACACTTATGACTACACTTTTGGAAGCATTTTGGAGGTAAACATTATGTCAAGAAGTAGACCAGCAACAAATCCGATTTCATTTCACAAACATACGAAACAATATTATGTGACACGGGGTGGAAAGAGAATCTATCTGGGTTCTGATCAGGAACAGGCTCTTAAGAAGTACCACAGGCTGGGACTGGGCTTGGAATCGGTCCTGCAGGAATCCGCACCACCTGTGGAAACCAGAATTAAGGAATTGGCTAACCGCTTCATAATCGCACAGCAGGCAAATTGGCGAAATCCTGAGACAACGCTGAAATGCTACAAGGCTTGGCTTGGCCGCTTCATAAAAGACCATCCGCGGTTGAAAGTAGCTGATTTTACGGTTGAGAGATTCGCCACTTGGAAAATCTCCTTAAAAAAGCGTGATTATTCTCCAGAGTCGATAAACCACTATCTTTCGGCAGTAAAGGCAATGTTTGTTTTTGCCGAAGAAACCGGTCTCATCGAGAAAGCCCCAAAACTAAGGCGGATAAAAATGAACGAATTCCCAAGACCGGTTCAAAGGAAAAACCTCTGTATACTCTGGCTGACCTGCACAAATTACTGGAAAATGCCGATTTGAAGCTGAGAACCATGATTCTGTTAGCTTTGAATTGTGGTTTTGGCCCGAAAGATCTTCAGGATTTGACGTGGGACGATATCCTAGGGGAACTAATTACCTTGCCTACAACCAAAGTATCCCAGAATCCCATGATGCCGAGCCCTATTTTGCGATTTCCAAGAGTCATTTTCTTTATCTTAGGGATTGGGTAATGATTTACATCAATCACATTATCCAGGAATCTAACGGCAAGTTTTGTTGTTTTTTTCAACCTATTCCAATCCAAATCCTACTGTTTCTTGTTCACAAATTTTGAGATGTTTATTGAGCCTAAATTACAGCTCTCAAAGAAAAGCAGCGGCTGTTCACCGCAGGGATTTGTAGCTTCGATTCTTCCGATTTGAGGAGTGGGATTATTTTCATTTACGCGATCAATAAAACATATTCCGGGTTCACCCGTCGCATGGGCGTTCTTGATTATCATGTCCCAGATTTCTTTGACAGTATAGCAATTGTCATTTACCTGATCTTCCGAGAGCAAGTCATCGATAGAATAAGAAATCATGGCCGCCGAGTGTGGTATGACATACCTTCTTTTGGTACGAGGATTGATTACGACATGTGCAGTATCCGGATTTTCCTTCAATTGCCTCATAAAGGTGTCGGGAACTTTGACGGAGATATTAAAGTTAGTAAAAGCTGTAGGGTCGTTCTTAGCATGAATGAAGTTAATGATATCGGGATGCTCAATAGACATCATGCCCATGTTGGCACCGCGGCGGAAGGCGCCTTGTTGAATTGCATTGGTTCCTTCCGAGAATACCTTCATGAAACTGACCGGCCCGGAAGTCTTGCCGCCGCTGGATACAACAATATCTCCCGTTGGTCGCAGTTGTGAAAAGTCAAAACCTGTACCACCACCTGCCTTTTGGATCTGGGCAGTGTGCTTTATAGCATCGAAAATTCCATCAATACTGTCAGGGATAGGTAGCACAAAGCAAGCACTGAGCATGCCATTCTTCCGGCCAGAGTTCATCAACGTTGGACTATTGGGAAGAAACTCTCTGTTTTTCATTAACTTATAGAATTTCTCAGCAAATTCTTTGACCTGTTTTTTTGTTGCACCATATCTGGATTCTGCAGCTGCTATTGCATTAGCGACACGGCGGAGCATCTGTTCTTCAGTCTCGATTACTTTGCCCTGCGAATCTTTCCATAGATACCTTCGCCGAAGAATCCTGGTGCGCATTTCCGAACTATCGTCTTTTCTTTTCATGCCATTTTCCTACAAGGCTAATTCTGTTTTTAACACTACATAATATGTTACCAAAAGATTTCCCCACCACAGCCGCCTGAGGTTTATAAACCAGTGATTTATGAACAACCTCTGACGTGCACCATGCCGCACTAACAATGATGGGCCCTTATTTCTTGCCAGACTTTGGTTTTTCAAGGAGCAGAAAAACCAAAGTCATCATGGAGGTGATGCAAAATGAGAGAATGCAAATTGTGCGGGAAGGACGCACCAGAGCTATTGGGACCGTATTGTGGCCGATGCGATAAGATAGTAGGCGATGTGAACCTTGATGTGGCTGCAGAACTTGAGCCGAAAGAATTAGTCGTATGATATGCGTGAGGTGAACAACAATGAAAACAAACCATGCAAGAAAGGTATCAGAACAGGCTTTCAACGAATTAGTCGAAGCAGTCGAGGCTGGTAAGAGCCAGAAGCTCGTTGAATATTTGAAGGCAATGGGCAGGTTTCACAACTACAGCCTGGGTAATGCCATTATGATCGGGTTCCAGAAACCGGATGCAACACATGTCGCGGGCTTTCGTACTTGGCAGAGGCTGGGTAGACATGTGAAGCGAAACGAGAAGGGAATTGCCATTATGGCCCCGATTGTCTGGTGTAAAAAAGTGGCGCATGCAAATGACAAAAAAGATGT
>DAOVMB010000358.1 GCA_030630905.1 Sedimentisphaerales bacterium | reverse complement strand
TATTGGCACCAGATTTTGATTTAAGCTCATGTTTTGTTCCCCGTATTGCGTTTTTACTTCTTGTCTTTCTCGTCTTTGTTTTCTTCCTTTTCTTCTTCCTTTAGGACTTCATCGATAAGGCCGTATTCGTAAGCCTCCTTAGCAGTCATATACCTGTCTCTTTCAGTCTCAGCGGCGATTTTTTCGACCGGTTGACCGGTATGTTTCGCAAGGATCTCATTTATCATAGTTTTAGCCTTGAGTATCTCTTCGGCCTGTATCTTGATGTCGGCGGCTTGGCCGCTAATTCCGCCCCAGGGTTGGTGCAGCATTACTTTCGCGTGCGGTAGGGCGTGACGTTTGCCCTTTGTGCCGGCTGCCAGTATTATGGCGGCTCCGGATTGGGCCCTGCCTATGCAATAGGTCGCAATCGGAGAGCTGGCAAACCGCATCGTATCGTAAATGGCCATGGTATCGTCCACACTGCCGCCGGGAGAATTGATGTACAGGCTGATTTCGCTGTTGCGCTTCAGGTTGTCAAGATACAGAATCTTCATGATGACTTCGGCAGCTCTTTGATATGATATTTCGCCTATCAGAAAAACGATGCGGTTCTCCAGCAACATATCGTCCAGGCTCATCTGGCGATAGCGTTGATACTGGCCGTATTGATTGTAAACATCCATATTTGTGGTCTCCATTTTGCAATGGGTTGCGAAGTGGAATCCCTTCGTAATATCTTGTGCTTGATGCTCGATAGACATTTATTACTCCCTTTTCTTAGCCGACATCATGTATTTTCAGGATTGTTTTGCTACTTTTTTTTCGGCTTTTTTTGCTGATTTCTTTGCGGTTTTCCTGGTTTTTTTAGCTTTTTTCTCGGGCTTTTTCTCCGTTATTACTGCCGTTTCGAGCAATTTTGCAATGCACTTATCCTGGCGCACCTCCAAACTGAATTGAACTAACGAACCATTGCGTTCCATATCTTCTCTCATCTTCTCGGGCCGCTGTCCTCTCTGCATGGCTACTTGAGCGATATGGCCGTTGATTTCTTCTTCGCTCACGTCAATCTCGAGCTTATCGGCAATTTTATCCATAATGAAGAAAGTTTTTACTTGTTGTTCGGCCTGCTGTTCACTGCCGGCCTTAAGCTGCTCCATCTGTTCGCCGACTTGCTCGCGGGACAGTCCACGCATGAGCAAGTTCGTATATTGTCTTTGCAGCACGCTGTTCGCCTGCTCGGCCACAACAGTCAACGGCAGGTCTAAATCGGTTTTGTCGAGCAGATACTCGTAAATCTGCTCGGTCATCTCCGTTCGGCCTTGTGTTTCCAGTTGGCCATGGAGAGTATCATGAATTTTTTCCCGCAACTCATCTTTGTCTTCGACGCCGTACCGCTTTAGGATATTTTCGTCCAGCTCAGCAGGTTTGAGCCATTTGATATCTTTGATGCTTATCTGGATATCCACCTTTTTGCCGCGATACTCTTCTCTGAAAAAAGTTTTCGGCACTTCGACGCTCGTTTCTTTGGTTTCTCCCGTATTGGCGCCGACCAGCAGTTCGTCGAGTTTCTCAACGGGGATTGCACTGACAAAACCGTTCTGTCTTACATGTATCTCGATGTTGTCCAGCTTCTGTTCTTCTTCAATTCCCTCGATTTTGAGAACCGCATCGGCAATGATCTGGTCTTCAAGCTCGACGGAGCCTTCTTCTCGCGGCGTCCATACACCCGACCATTTCTGTATTTGCTCAATCTCTCTGTCGATCTGCTCGTCCGTTACTTCGAGCTTTGTCCTGGAGACTGGAATGCCTTCGAGCTGCGGCAGGTCGAATTCCGGACGCACTTCAACCTCGAAATCAAACGTTAGCGAGCCTTCGGTCGGCATTTCTATGTTCTCAAGGTCAATATCCGGCTCGCCGATGGTTTGCAGCTTGTTGTCTTCAATCGCCGACTTGCTCGCATCGTCCAATAAAGTCAATTTGATTTGCTCTGTTGTCTCTTTGCCGAATCTCTTCTCCAGGAGCCGGCGGGGTGCTCGACCTTTTCTAAAGCCCGGAACAAGAGCTTCTTTGCCCAGTTCCTCATATTGTTTGTCAATGGCTTTTGTGATTTTCTCTCGAACTATCTCTATGGTGACTTTCTTTTTGCAGGGGCCTGCTTCTTCGATTGTCACTATATCTTTCGGTTCCGGTGATTCTTCTTCCTTCTGTGCTTCGGGTTGTTCTCCTTCCTTCAGCTCGGTAGTTTCTTCTTCCTTTAGTGCTTCGGATTTTCCTTCGTCAGCCATTTCCATGCTCCCTACGGTTTTGTAAAACCTTTAATCAATAAACAAAAAAGGCATCAGGGAAACAATACCCTTAGCCCGGTCTTCGTGATTTCCAATCCCGCGCCTATCAACAGCATAAACTCATACCTGACAGGTGCCGGACCTAAACGTATCGGAGACCAACGCCAAACTACACTTAGCCGGTGACTCGCCGATACTATTTAGCTATTGGTATTTAGCCGTTGGTATTTAGAAAACAGATTTAACCTAATTGAGTCAAGTGCAACCAATATAACGACTAAACACTATCGACCAACAACTATAACAAAGCGGGCGATGAGATTTGAACTCACGACATTCACGTTGGCAACGTGACGCTCTACCACTGAGCTACGCCCGCATATTCGTATCCCGTTATTTATAACTCCTGTTCCAGGTTTTCTCTACGATTAACGCGATACTATTTGCGAATTATAGGGGGCTCTTGTTGTTGATGCAAGGTATTTTTTTACAAAAATTAGATGTTATTAGGCAGAAAATCGCCGAATGAGGTTGGCAACTCATAGAACACGTGCAATCTCCAACTGCTGCCGCATGAGGAAACCGCCTTTGGTCAATGTAAAAAAGCCAATATTTAAAGAAGATTAGTTGCAATTGCCTTTTCTTTCTGTGGTATAATATTTACTTCTGACAACTGAGATATTACAATATTGTTCAGAAAATTAATTTCAGAAAAGATAGTTAAGAAAATGATTGAAGAATACCCGGAGACAAGCAGGAAACGGATTTTCGTACTTCTGTTTTTGTTGATACTGCTTGGGTTAGTAGCAATTTATTTTGCCATTAATACAACAGGGCCGAATACCGTTGTGGCCGAGCAGGGCAACATAGCTGATCCCAACCAGCCGCTTTCAGAGCCGAACCAGACAAAAGCAGAGCCGAATCAGCCGCAGACGGAGCCAAACCAGCCTACTATCGAGCCGAACCAGCCGCCCGCCCGGGAGATGGAAGATCCTAACGATAAGAAAGTGCTGCGTCCCGTACACAAGCATCCGGCTTATACCGAGCGAACCGTAGAGCGGGCAAGGATGGTCGACTGGCAAATCGAGGCGCGGACCATCAAGGATCCCAACGTCCTATCGGCGATGAGAACTGTGCCGCGGCATGTTTTTGTCCGGTTGACGGAGCAACGCTCCGCCTATAATGACAATCCGCTGCCCATAGGTTATGAACAGACTATCAGTCAGCCTTATATCGTGGCCTTTATGACCGACGTCCTAAAGCTCACTCGCAATTCCAAAGTCCTGGAAATCGGTACCGGCTCAGGCTATCAGGCCGCAGTGTGTGCCGAGATTGCACAGCAGGTTTACACTATCGAAATCGTCGAAGAACTTGCCAAGAGCGCCAAAGAGCGCCTTAAAGAACTGGGCTATCGAAACGTCTTCACCAAAGCCAGCGACGGATATTTCGGCTGGCCGGAGCATGCTCCGTTCGATGCGATAATCGGCACGGCCGCCGCCGGACGTATTCCTGAGCCGCTGATCGAGCAGCTCAAGCCGGGTGGGCGAATGATCCTGCCTTACGGCAGTCCGAGAGGCTTTCAGTACCTGGTTCTGCTTACCAAGGATAAAGATGGCAATGTTCGGAAGAGAAATGTCATGCCGGTCCGGTTTGTCCCCATGACCGGCGAAGTGCAAAAACCGCGACAGTAGCATGG
>DAOVMB010000280.1 GCA_030630905.1 Sedimentisphaerales bacterium | reverse complement strand
ATGAAACTGGCTGGAAAGGGTGCTCATCGCGGCAGCTAAAAGGGTCAGCAGAAACAACAGACCAAACCATCTTGGCATGGCCGAGGTGATATATTTTGGAATAATCTGGTCCGAACTGCCGCCTGCATAAACCACGGAAATACTCCGCCCCGTCACGATTCCGGCGTCAACCGCGGATTGCTCCAGTTCCGACTCGAACAGTACCACAGGAGCCAGCTTGCCTTCGACATCTACCCACTTGCCCGATTCGTCCTTGCTGGCAATCTGCAGAACGACATAGCCCTTATCCTGGTCAATGGTCTTGGCCACGCGTCCCTTCAGGGGCGGGCCGTATTTCGCAAAGTACGCGTTGGAAAGGCTGCCGACCGTGAAGGCCACGCCCGTCATCACGAGGATAAAAATCCCACCGACCGTGGCGGCCCGGTTCAACTCTCGCCTGCTTTTGACGGTCATAAACCGTACAATTAACTGCGGCTGAGCCAATACACCAATGCCGACGCCCAGCGTAATCGTCGAAATGACTATCCACCACAAGTTATACTTCAGATCGCCAAAGCCGAACGGGGGCATGGCGGTCCAGCCTCTGTGACCGATCGCCTGGAGCTTGCCGGGAACAAGCGGCGCCAGGTCGGTCAAAGACTGGTGGGCTTTAGTCACCCCTCCAAGCTTGCTGTACGTAAATATAAGCAGTGTCAACATGCCTACGAACATGATGGTTCCCTGCAATGCATCGCCGTACATCACGCCTTTAAGCCCGCCCATTACTACGTAGGCCGCGATAATGATACTGAAGAGAAGCAGTGCGACGTTGTAAGGAATTCCGAACTGAGTCGAAATGAATTCACAGCCGCCGATAAGCACCGCCGCGGCATACAGGGGAATGAACAGGAAAATCACAAGACCTGAAAACACCTGAATGAACTTGCTCTCGAAGCGCCTTGCCAGCAGTTCTGGAAATGTGTGCGCATCGAGGTGATGGCCCATCCGCCGGGCGGGTGGGCCGAGAAAGACGAAAGCTATAAAGATACCCACAAATATATTCAGAAATGTCAGCCACAATACGCTCATTCCGAATAGACCCGCCACGCCGCCGAAACCGACGATGGCGCTTGTCGAAATGAACGTCGCCCCGTAACTCATCGCCATGACATACGGATGGACTTTGCGTCCGGCAATGAGATAGTCGGCGGCTGTTTTTGTCCGTGTGTATCCCAGCCAGCCGAGATATACGACCAGCAGCAAATACACCAGAACGACAAGAATCTCGAGTACTCCAACTGTCTGTCCTAACATAGTGCTGTACTCCATTTTAACAGCTTGAAAATTGAGCCAACGGATGAACTTTGCGCCACGAAATTGAATTATTAGTAACAATCTTAATCTGCTTATAACTCGGGCAGACTAAATAAAGTATAAAATAGTGTGCCGCCGATGCCCCGGCAGGCACTGTAACTTCCGACAACACTTAATGCTCTCCTGTTTTTATACTTCGTTTAAACAACCAAAACTTTCGATGACTCGGTCTGCGAGAATCTTGCCGATGCCGTAACACAGGAAAATCAGAGCTCATCTTCCAGCTTTTTTTCCTCCTGAGCCCATTGCAAATCTTCCGTTTTAGCTTCGTCTGCACCGCGATTCCAGTTGATCAGGCCATAGACCACACACAGCAGGGAACTTGCAACACATAAAATGTATGCAACGGCAACATACTTGTCTTCAATGCCCAACATATTCTTTTCTCCTGTTAATTACGGAGTAAGTTTTACCCGTGCCCGGGAGTTTGTAATTGAACACATTTTTTCCGTATTGTCACGCATTTATTTAAATATAAAATTAAATCGGCGTATTTTCTTACAAAACGACACAAAAAAACAGCATTTTTCCTCGATATCAATACTGATATCCGTATTTAACGGCATCCGCTAAGGCATGTTAAACATCAGGCGAAATCGTATCTATAGCTGATTGCCAAAAAACATTTGTCTGTATGTCCTTTGTAGGAAAGAAGTTATCGGTATTGACAGGGGTTTGGGCAATCTCATGGAAAATCCAGCAGCGACATCGCATTTCTTGAGAGTATGCTCTCAAGTTTTTTTTCGGGAAGCATGAAATTTTTTAGCTGTAAAAGGGTTTTTTCCTGGTCCGTCCATGGTGAATCCGTGCCGAACAGGATGTACTCTTCGGGGTGACACATAAGCATTTTTCTGGCTGTCTCAGATTCCATATACTCGAATGCGAACGATATTTCCATGTATATCTCCTGCCCGAGTAACAGCTCTTGCACCTCGTCCCATTGCTGCCATGCACCGAGATGAGTTGTTATAAACTTGAGTTTTGGGAACGCATTTTTGATCTTGAGGAGCTTCTCCGGATCGGCTCTTCTTTCCTTCGGAAATGCTATATCGAATCCCGTGTGCATCACGACCATCATGTCCTCGTCACAGAGCTTCCGGTACATCTCGAACAGCCGCTCCTCGTCGGCATAAAATTCCTGGTAAAAAGGATGCAGTTTAATTCCTTTGAATCCCTCGCTTTTGATAAGCCCGATTCGCTCGATGCACTTAGAGTCTCTGGGATGCACCGATGGAAACAGGATTATCCGCTCGGACCTCACCTTCTTGCACCATTCGAAGATAGGCTCGAACTGCTCGGGCTTTGTCGCTATACAGCAGACAACACTCTTGTCGATTCCGCTGTTATCCATTGAGCCGAGCAGCGCTCCGATCGTGCCGTCAAGATACGCCTTGACGTCCGGCGCTTCTTCGATTAGCTTCTTCATGGCTCGCGGAGCCAGAGAATCGGGAAATGCGTGTGTGTGAAAATCGATAATTCCTTCTGTCATTTCAGTTTCCAGTAACCATCAGGCTCGATTGTATGCCGCCGTCTTAATTCTATATCCGTATGTCATAATAACGCTGTCCCCCGGACTCTTCCAGCAATTTTCTGCGAATCCTGCATTATCCGTCTTCTCAAAAGGTCACCCTTGATATACCGGCCGGCTTGCGATAGTATTTGGTGCCGTGGCGTACTTTTGAAAAAGAGCAAACATTACTTTGGAGACCTGCAAGATGCAGACTATCAGAAACTTTCTCAAAAATGACAGGTTTGCCGCGCACAACGGAATCGAGCTGCTGGAAATCTCCCAGGGCAGGGCAAAGGCAAAGCTGGACATCCGGGACTATCACCTAAATGGCGCCGGCATTGTTCACGGCGGCGCGATTTTCGCGCTGGCGGACCTGGTATTTGCCGCCGCCTCGAATTCGCACGGAACTATCGCCGTGGCCATCAATGCGAACATCTCTTTTCTGAAGGCGTCAGCGGGCGGGACATTATATGCCGATGCGAGAGAAATCTCGAAGAATCCGAAGCTCGGAACCTACACGATCGACGTCACCAATGAGGACGGGGACATCATCGCTGTCTTCCAGGGCATGGTCTATAGGAAAAAGGATAAGATCGAAGATTTAATAAAGTGACTCACAACCGCTGTTCGGCGGAAATGGAAAGTCGGTGCTCGCGTGTTAATCCGCATGACTGAATAATGATATTAGTGACAGCCACCAGCTTTTCTGAGTTTCTGCTGGAGGTTCTTGAGGTTTTCGGTACCTTTCTTCCAGTATTCGAGCTGCTCCGGGAGCGATTTGCCCTCCAGTTGCTTCATAACTCGTTCAGCCCCCTGCCGCTTCATGCTAACGCAATCAAAGGTCTTCGTCTTCATGTTCGATCACCTCCAATGGCGAGTATATGGCGATATCGCTGTAGCCATGTAATTTGTTCACGGTATTGTACTTTGGAATCTTCTGATAATTGACGATGTGCCGGAAGTTCCAACTCACGATCATGTAAGCTCCGGAGATGGTTGCCAGAGCCACATGCAGTGCATCGGTGGCGATGTCCGCGATCGATAATAGTTCTTCAAACAACTGCCCGACTACTTTCGGGCCCGCTGCTATTTCCTGCCTGACCAGTTCGGACGTAACGAGGATGAACCTGCCGGCCTTGATGGCCTCGATGAACGTCTTGCTCGGGTCCTTGAACTCGTCGTCAAAGACTCCGCCAAACACCGAGGTATCGGTATACACTGATATGCTTCTTTGCATTCCCATAATTAATTATCATAATAGTTAGTGTACATTCAGACAAATGAAAAAAGGCGGATTATTCAGGAAAGCCACTGTTTTTATCTATTATGCTCACTGTGGTACGAAAAATTCATGTATTCAGTCAATCTACAGGAAACCTTGAGGTGAAAACCTGCCTGGCTTGCTTGTTATTGCCCCATAATCACGAATGTCTAATCCACACAAAAATCGGTAATACAATCTTTCAACTCCTTGTTTTTTATGCGTGTTTTTTCGACAAGGCTGACATAATTGTTTAGATAATAAAGAGTTATCCCGGCTTGCCGGGATTCCGAAGTTTTGCACTTTGCATTTTTATTTTTTAGTTTGGTTGCGGCCAAAGGCCGCGCCAGGTCAATTCGTGGCTAATTTTTTTTGTGCTTTTTGCGCCTTTTCGTGGCTGGATTCTTGTTTTGAACATTGGAATTTCGGT
>DAOVMB010000510.1 GCA_030630905.1 Sedimentisphaerales bacterium | reverse complement strand
GCGGAAGGAAAGTCAGAGTAATAGACTCATCTGAGGACAAATCCGAATATAAGGTGATTGGTAAAGACGAGGATAAAGTAGCAATTATGTCGAAGAACATATTTGATGAAGATCAAATATGCATCATACATGTTGAAGAAAAGCATATTTGGGTGAACGTGTGTGACTCATTGCCTATTTATATTGACGTCAATTGGAGAGAGTATTTTAAAGCAATATAAAATCTGGTTGCAGGATACGTCTGGGCCAGGCCATGAAAGTGTGTATCGTCTCGGTGAACATTCCAGCCCGCCAACTCGATGTCAGTCCAACCGAGTTATTGGCAAAAGAGCCTAACCAGCGAGCTAAAAGTAAGCCCAGAAAAAAGCAGACAAAAAAGAAGCGGAAAAGCCGAAAATAAAAAAACAGGTTCGTAACCAATGTAAGCAAATGCATTCATTTGTTGACATTCGTAGTCAATTTTGTCATACTGTTCCACTCTTAGCTTACAAATTAACGAATGAATGATTCTTGGTTTTTGGAGTAACAAATGAGAGCATCTGAGATGCGAAAAAATCAGACCGTTAAGATTGACGGTAAATTGTACGCAATTGTGGATTATCAGCACGTAAAATTGGGCAAAGGTGGAGCAGTTTATCAGACAAAGCTAAAAAGCCTGGCCGACGGCACAATCCAAAATATCCGCCTGCGTGCAGAGGAAATGGTCGAAGAGGCGTATCTGGACAAAAGAACGTATGAATACCTTTATTCCTCCGGAAGCGAACACGTCCTGATGGATACTATCAATTACGATCAGATTACCCTCGACGATGATGCGTTCGGCGACGGCGCGAAATATCTTAAGTCGAATAGCCAATTGCAGGTCAGTTTATACGAAGGCAAGCCGGTGATTGTGACCCTGCCCAATACGGTGGATCTGAAGATAACCGATACGCCGCCGGAGATAAAGGGCGCCACGGCAACAAATCAAAACAAGCCGGCAACGCTCGAAACCGGCCTGATCGTGCAGGTGCCGCCTTTTATCAAGCTCGGTGAGGTCATCCGCATCGATACTCGTACCGGCGAATACATTACCCGAGTTAAATGACGGCACTTTTAATGCCATTCCCGCGCAAGCGGGAATCAATATCATAACGACTGTGGATCCCTGCTTTCGCAGGGATGGCAGGAAGACACGATGGTATTAGATAAAGTAAGCAAGACACTTGTCAAAGTTTTCGGCTCTCGCAATGAGCGACTGGTCAAGGCTTATTCGGTCATCGCCGAGCAGGCAAGCGAGTTTGAAGAGCAGACCAAAAAGCTCGACGATGAGGCCCTGAAGGCAAAGACCGCCGAGTTCAAAGCCACGATAAAAGCCGGAACAAAACCAGAGGAGATTCTTCCCGAGGTCTTCGCAGTTGTCCGGGAAACGGCAAGGCGAAATGTCGAGATGCGGCATTTCGATGTACAGCTTATCGGCGGCAATGTCCTCTACGAAGGTAAGATCGCTGAGATGGCTACCGGTGAAGGCAAAACCTTAGTAGCAACCCTGGCATCGTACCTCGTGCATCTGACCGGAAGAAAGGTCCACCTCGTTACGGTTAATGATTATCTGGCCAAGAGAGACGCCGATTGGATGGCGCCGGTCTATCAGGCTCTGGGGATGACGGTAGGCGCAATCCAGGCGGATATGGATAGTGCCGGCGACGATAGAAAAGCACAATACGGTTGTGACATTACTTACGGCACCAACAACGAATTCGGCTTCGATTATCTCCGTGACAATATGAAAACCTCGATCGAGCAGATGGTCCAGGGCCCGCTGCAATACGCCATAATCGACGAAGTCGACTCGATTCTGATTGACGAGGCCAGAACTCCCTTAATCATATCCGGCCCGGCCTTTGATGACGTCACCAGATACGGCAAGGGCGACCAGGTAGCAAGGAAACTGATCAGTCTTCAAAGCGGTTACGACCGAACAAAAAAACAAATCGATTCAGCGGAGCGTACTATCGCCAACGCCCAGGGCGAACTTGCCGAAGCGAAAAAAGACAAAAACAGCAATAGAATCGAAAAGGCTCAAAAGGCAATAGAGAAAAGCCAGACCCAGATCGACATTGCCCAGACCGAGCTTGCAAACACCACACAATACTACGAAGTAGAATACGACAAGAAGGCAGTACATCTGACGCACGAAGGTGTGGGGGCCGCCCAGGAAATCGCCGGCGTCGGTTCGTTTTTCACCGGCTCGAATATGGAATGGCCGCACCTTTTGGAGCAGAGCCTGCGGGCGCATGTTACCTTTGAGCGGGAAAAAGACTACGTCGTCATGGAGGGCAAGGTCATTATCGTCGACGAGTTTACCGGCCGGTTGATGCACGGCCGGCAATGGTCCGACGGGCTGCATCAGGCGGTCGAGGCAAAGGAAGCCGTAAAGGTAAAGGAAGAAAGCCAGACACTTGCGACTATCACGTTGCAGAACTTCTTCAAACTTTACGACCAGATAGCGGGTATGACCGGCACCGCCGCTACAGAGAGCGAAGAGTTCATGAATATCTACAAGCTCGAAGTTATTGTAATACCGACCAATGAGCCCTGCATTAGGGACGACCGGGAGGATGCAATATATAAATCGATGCGAGAAAAGTTTAATGCGATAGTGGAAGAGATAAACGAAGTC
>DAOVMB010000385.1 GCA_030630905.1 Sedimentisphaerales bacterium | reverse complement strand
TGCTGTCTGTTCAGCTTGCCTGAGAAAACCTGCTGGGCAACGAGCATATCTTCGATAATCTGAAAGTCGAACATCCCCACACAGGCAAAATCGGCGGGCGATTATATTTTCAAGTGCGTGTTTGCAATGATTTCAGGAATGAGTATAATGTTCGATGGTTCTTGTCGGGTTAATTCAATAACTCAGACTTACCGGATCATACTGTCATCCCTGCGAAAGCAGGGATCCAGGAACGTAACGGATTTTAATTATGCCGGAATATAGAATACGATTCGTAATATTGGCCGTAGTCGTCGTGCTGTCAGCTCTATCGTCGGCCTCGGCGGGCACATGGCGCCTGGAAAAAGGCCGGGATCTCAAGGCCGTCTCTGCCGACGGTGAAGACAAATTTCTGGTTGCAGTGGCCGAAGCTAAGAAGTTTGTCAACACCGGCCAGACGAAGGCTGCCCGCAAGGCCTACGATGTAATTAAGAAGGACTTTCCGGAAATTGCCGGGCCTGATTTTGATCTTTTCATCAAGGCTGAGATATATTATTGCAAAGTGAAGTTTACAAAGGCCGTCAGGAATTATAACAAGCTGCTAACCGAATATCCTAAAAGCGGATTTCGAGAGGCTGCTTTGGACAGGCAGTTTGCAATAGCTACGGCATATTTAGCCGGCAAAAAAAAGACCTTACTCGGTTTCATCAAGATCAAAGGATATGCCGAGGGTATCAGAATTATGGAAAAGATTACCGACCGGGTCGGTCTCGACACACAAATGGGGATAAAAGCATCTGTCGCTGTGGCTGAAAACTACGAACAAAGAAAAAAGTTCAACGAAGCATTTCTCAAATGGTGGGAGATTTCATTGGAATGGGAAATGGGGCCGGTCGGCAGGGATGCATTGCTTGGGATGGCTCGTTGCAAATATGCTGTGTATAACAAGCCTCCCGAGTATAAAAGGACGTTTTATGACGCCTCAAGCCTGAGTTCGGCAAAAAGCTATTACGGAAGATTCAAGTTACTATATCCAAAAGATGCCAAAGAAATCGGGATTGATGAGATACTGAGCGAGATAGACGAGCAATTAGCCTACAAACAACTTAGTATAGGCCGGTATTATCAGAAAACCGGAAATAGACAGCCTGCCAATCTTTATTATGATATGGTAGTGAACGATTGGCCGGGCAGTAAGGCGGCCCAGGAAGCAAAGGAACTGCTTGCCAATAAGTGAGCTTCTGCAAGTTAGTAATCAGGCACCTACTGAAAATGAAGAAAGAAAATCTTAGAAGTCATGTAGGGTGGGCCAAGGCCCACCGAACAAAGCGCTTGACATTCTTGAAGGCCGGGCAAGCCCCACCCTACACAGTTTTATGCTTTTGCGCTCTCTGTCTGGGACTTTGTGGATGTGACGGAATGGCCGGATATTCCAATGAGTCACTGTTTCCGGAAGATGTTCGCAGCGTTTGTCTGGAAATGTTTGACAACCAGACCTTTCGACGGGGAGTGGAATACGAACTTTCCGATGCCCTTGCCAAGCGTATTGAAGTTGATACGCCCTATAAGATAGTTTCCGATTCCGACCGTGCCGATACTGTAATAAGCGGTCAAATAGTATCGATAAGTGAATTGGCGCTCAGCACCGATCGCGAATTAGGTACTGTTCTGGAAAAAGAAGTGGAACTGCGGGCGGTGGTTAATTGGAAAAATCTAAAGACGGGACAGTTAATGATGGATCACCTTGAAGTTAGTGCTTCAGCAAGCTATTCTCAATACCAACAGCAGGATTTTAAGTATGCTTCGACTCTTGCAGCAAACAATCTGGCACGAAAGATCGTAGAACTGATGGAAAGGAAATGGTAGAATCGTGAATTGAGTCACGAAGTGCCTAATATTAAATTATGAATGAAAATCAAGACAAAAAACCCGTTTTGCCGCGTCGTGGCCTTTCAAACAAACCGGGTAAAAAGCCGCCCCTACCGCGCTATAAGCGGGGGCCGTTCAGTTACCTTATAATTGCCATTGCGATATTCATGGTAATGATGATGCTGCAACAGTGGCAGAGAGTCGAGACGATAAGATGGGATGAATTTATCAAGCGTGTCGAAAGCGGTCACGTCGAAAGCATCACGGTGAAAGATACAGACGTCACAGGCCAATTCACCGACGACTATCTTGCCAGCCGGCAGGGTAAGGACAAAAAATCTTTTGTGGTTCATTTTAATCCGGACGTGCACGGCGTCTGGCTTAAGGAGCTGCTGCAGGAGCACCCGGGGATACAGAGTGATACGGCGCCGCAGCGTATCTGGCTTATTATGCTGATGCAGTGGGTCTTTCCGCTGGTTTTATTGATTGGATTTTTCTATTTTTTCTTCGCCCGGAATCTTCGCGGCGGCGCCGGCGGAATGCTGATGTCGTTCGGTCGCAGCAAACATCGGCTGCAGGGAAAAGACAAGGCCAATGTGACATTCGAGGACGTGGCCGGCGTGGATGAAGCGAAGGAAGAAGTAGCGGAGATAATCGAATTTTTGAAAAATCCGAAAAAATTCCAGCGTCTGGGCGGCCGCATCCCCCGCGGAGTTTTGCTCGTAGGCCCGCCCGGATGTGGAAAAACACTGCTGGCAAAAGCCATAGCAGGCCAGGCGGATGTGCCGTTCTTCAGCATATCCGGCAGCGATTTCGTGGAAATGTTCGTCGGAGTCGGCGCCTCGCGTGTACGTGACTTGTTCAAGCAGGCCAAGGAAAATTCGCCCTGTATCATTTTCCTCGACGAAGTTGACGCAATCGGAAGAAAACGCGGCGCCGGCTTCGCAGGCGGCGGACACGATGAACGCGAACAGACACTCAATGCGATCCTGGTCGAGATGGACGGATTTGATACGGACGACCAGGTGATTGTGATTGCGGCGACAAATCGTGCCGACATCCTGGACCACGCTCTGACTCGCCCGGGACGGTTCGACAGGCAAATCTTTGTGCCGCTGCCGGACATAAAGGGCCGGGTTGAGATATTGAATGTCCACGCCAAAAAAGTAAAAACGGGGCCCGATTGTAGCCTGGAGAGACTGGCGCGCGGGACACCCATGTTCAGCGGAGCGGATCTGGCAGCCATTATTAACGAAGCAGCATTGGCGGCAACAATGGCCAACAAGGACAATGTCGAGATGGCCGATCTGGAAGAAGCGCGGGACAAGGTCCGATGGGGAAGAGCAAAAAAGAGCAGGGTCATCGACCAGAAGGAAAAAGAAATTACCGCTTATCACGAAGCCGGCCATACGCTGGTGCAATCGCTGCTAAAAGACGCCGACCCGCTTCACAAGGTAAGCATTATTCCTCGTGGACCTATGGGTGGAGCGACTTTTGCCCTGCCGGAAAAAGACAGGACTATATTTACGAAAACATATTGCATAGCACTTTTGCAGGTTTGCTTCGGGGGCCGAATTGCGGAAGAATTGTTCTGTGGTGACATATCCAGCGGTGCACAGTCGGATATTCAACAGGCGACTAAAATCGCAAAGCAGATGGTTTTGGCCTGGGGTATGAGTGAAGAACTCGGTCTGATCAGCTACGGACCGGATTTGGGTGTCAATGATATGGTGTACGTGATGCCGCCTGAGAAAGACTATTCGGAAAGAACGGCCGAAGCAATCGACGGCGAGGTAAAAAGGATT
>DAOVMB010000409.1 GCA_030630905.1 Sedimentisphaerales bacterium | reverse complement strand
GGTGCCTTCATCAACAAGAGGCCAGCCGTAGTTGCAGTGGTACAAAATCATGTGTGGCACCGGCGTATTGCTGAGGTTCGTGACTACATCGTGAACTCGAATGGCCGGCTCACCGAGCGTGCCCGATATTGTGCGCCTTAGTTCCAGATTCGGTCCGAACACGCGAGACTGCTTGACCACGGCTGTAATGCTCATCTGAAGTTTTCCCGTGAGCAAGTCGGGCTGGACAACGGATTCGATTCTCGCTGGTAGATTGCTGATGCGCCCGTGCAGGCCTCGTTCGCCAAATTCATCGGTTTCAGGACCTCCGATATGAGTCAGGCCGCACGTCGTCAATAAACCGCCGCCAAACGAATAAAGCCATTCCAGTCCGCGATTCGCGTCCGGCCGGGGAGCAGTTACTCCTGCGTGGCTCAGCCAGGCAAGGCTGTATTGATTATAGAAAGCATCAGCAATATCCAGCCCCCTATCGATTATCACCTTATATCGAAGGCCGGCGCCGGTATTCACCCAGGCGATTCGCGTCCCTTTACCAAGGCCGTTATCCAGAATTGAGGTTTCAATACCTCCGATCTGAGCGATATTATTGACTTTGTCCTGCCAGTTAAATCCGTGGTCTTTTTTGGCCATCTATATTCCCTTCCCTTTCTGAATTGTCTAACTCAAAGCGTCCTGCAGCTCATCGAAATTCGGATATGTCGCGTCGCTGCGAACGACTTTCAGCATCTTCTCATAGGCGTGGATGTTGCCGTACCTGTCTTCAAGCGGAGCTTTGATAAACAGCGATGCGAACAAATTACCCATCTGCACCGCTTCTGTGAAGTCTATCGAACCGCCCTTAAACTCATCCAGATGAGAGGTGACATAGGTAATAAGCCCTGCTCTGAACGAGTCACCGGCTCCGACGAGATCGACCACCTCCCCCGCCATAAACCGGGACTTGATGCGATTGGGACCATCGACTGTTTCATCAGGATATACATGCTGTTCATAGGCGCCGGCGCTGATGGTCACGCCGAACAGCTTTGTTCTGCCGTCTTGGCGCCAGAATTTTTCGGTCAAAAACTCAAGGAAGTGCACGTTGTTTTCATGCTCCTCGAACTTGCTCCATTTTCGTCCCGGAGCAAGCGTATTTTCGATCAGCTTGGCCTCATCGCAGGAGGTAAAGAACAAATCAACCTCGGGCAGCAGCGGCTCCAAGAGCCGATACTCCTTTACCGCAACGCCCTGTTCGATCAGCGAGTGAGGATTTCCCGTTAACGTATGGCTGTCCACAATTGTAACGGCGCCGTTGCCGCGACACCATTTGATAAACTCAGCCAAATCCCGTCCGCCATTGGCGTCGCCCCGATTGGATAAGCCGGAGTACATATAATAAACCATACGGGGCTGCAATCGCTCAAAGGCTCCTTTGAATATCTCAAAATCAAAATCATCATTAGCGCCGGGGAAATAAGCAATCCCGCCCCTGTCCTGACCGACGGTGCTGTGAATAAACGTTGTCCCCGTGTGTAAATCAGGGTGGATATGAATTTGCGACATATCTATGCCGTTAGCCGTCATAACATCGTGAAAAAACCTGCCCTGGGCATCCAGGCCCTCATAATCACCTTTGCCGAGGTTCACACCGACAGCGACCTTCAGTCCCGTCCTTGCGATCAGAGGGGCCGTATTGCCGGGGCCGCCCGCGGTTGCAAATCCCTGCTCGATCCATTTGACTAATTGTTGCTGGGAATAGTCCGGCATATCTTTGGTTTTGCACTTGGCCAATCCCCCTTTGCCAACAAGCTCATCAGCAAATTCGAAATCAGGCCTTCTTAAATCCGCCACGGCTGTATTTAAAATAAATACGTCTGTTCCCATATTTCAGTTCTCACAAAATGCAATTTGTCATTCTGATCGCAGCGAAGAATCTCTTGCTCCGGCTAACCTGCCCCCTTCACTTCGCACAGGGCAACAGTTTCGAGATAGTTTATCAGTGCATTTCGGCTTCACACTTACCGATGGCAGGCCTGTAGAAATTAAACTGAACGTTCGGATGCCCGGCCAGAAGCGACATCGGAACCGAACTGTCCGCGATTTTCTTGCCGATCATCAGTGTTGTCAATCTCATGCCGAAGGGATTATCGTGCGTACCTGCCTGCCAGATCGAAACTTTCTCCGCCTGCCACGTTTGAACAGGCCCGACGGTAATCGCTTTGGTCGGTACGCCAGTCACAACACCGCCTCCGCTGGTCCGTGCGTTCTGCATCACGGTCACCGGGTGCAAATCCACCACTCGCGTTGTCAGCCGGCCGTATTCCTGTGGCGTCGGCGGCCCGTTCTTGTAATCACCCTGACGTTTCACCGGATCATTGAACGCCCAGTGCTTGATATCACCCTGCCCCCCCTGCATCACGACGCAACGGACTCCGTCCCAACTTTTGATATACTCGCTCGGATCGGCCTTCGGAAAATGGATGTTGTTTTCGGGCATCCTGAGCTTTTCGCCCATGCGATTAAAACAAAGTTCCATATCCGCCTTCGCGAAGGACAAAGGATGCGACGCCGGCACTTCTTTGCCGTCCATATACCATTCATCCATGCCCCAGAAATGGGCGTTCTTCAGATTCAGCTTCAATTCATTGACGAGTCGCGCCACAAGCGGAAGCTGCTCGGTGGGCCCGATTGGCCCGCAGATTCCCGTGGGATTATCAGCCGTCGCCTGTTTCCACGCCGCAATATATTCCAGCGCTTCGGCCAGATAGAAATCCTCAAGCGTGTCATAAAAGACCACATTGAAACCTTCCCTGCTCAGGCCGGCCATATCTTCGGCCGTGAGTTTCGCCGCTTCGTTGAGAATTTCATCATCGAGCGTTGTATAATCCCACCATTCGGGTGCCAACATGCTGATTTTTCTTGCCATTGACGATCTCCTTATACGATATGAACCAGGTCACCGAGTTCGGCCTTGAGAATATTGTCCTGTGGATACGCGTGACCCAAATGCTGCCTGAACCCTTCGGCAAATCCAGAGTTTATTTCCCGGCCTCTCTTTTCGTCGGAAACCTTCATCATGCTTACGTATTCATCCATACCGTGATGTGTCATAAGCCAATGCCGCTGGCTTTCATGGCAGCAAAGCATCTTTTCCTTGGTGTCTATCACGCCGGTTATATCGACTATTGTGCCGGCTTTAATCTCCGTGCCGAACTTGTCCTTCTGTTCCGCCGCATCCATATAGTATAGATGCGGTATAGGCTCAAACGGTTCGGCGCCGGGCGTCTCAACATTTACTACTCCGCAAGCAAAACAAGCCGTCTGAGTAATCTTGCTGGCCATTTCGTGGTCAACCATATAATCCGATGGGCTTGTGGTAAAGACGATTGCAGGTTTGACCTTGCGAAGCAGCTCGATCGCTTTGAGCAGCGATTGCCTGTCATACAAAATGAAGATAT
>DAOVMB010000063.1 GCA_030630905.1 Sedimentisphaerales bacterium | reverse complement strand
CTCACAAATGGCAGCCTCATGATCAGCTTTCAACAACTTCTCCCACTTCGTTGCATATCCCTCATCAAAAGACCGCAACCATTTCCGGTGGCCTCCAATTTCGCTGGTATATTGTTTCAACATTTCGGTAGGAGTATCCATACTATTTGTCCGACAATGAATCGCAAACAACCTTTCGCATAAGATCCGGGTTGCCGTTGGTGTTGGTGAAGAGTTTGAATTGGGCCATTGCCTGATTTACAAACATTGAGATGCCGTCGATTGTTTTTGCTTTTTTGTTGCCTGCTTCTTTTAGCAGGAGCGTCTGGGCGGGATTATAAACAGTATCGAAGACTGCCATTCCCCTCTTAAGGGATTCTTTCGGCACCGGTGTGGCCTCGATATTTGGGTGCATTCCGATGCTTGTGCAATTTATCAGCAATTTTGCATCTACGCTCTTTAAATCGCCCAGTGGCGCGAACTCACAATCGAATTCAGCGGCGAGCTTTTCAGCTTTTTCGACGGTGCGGTTGTAAATCCTGATCTTGGCTCCAGCGTCACTAAGCCCGGCCACGATTGCCCTTGAGACGCCGCCTGCACCGACCACCGCGACGGGCAGGCCGTTCAGCTTGGTTTTGGTAATTTTCACCCCGGCCATAATCGCATCCAGTGCGCCGGCGTAATCTGTGTTATAAGCTTCCAGCTTGCCGTCCGGGCCGACGAACAGTGTATTTGCCGCCCCTATCTTCTGCGCCAGCGGCTCGACATAGCCGCGACTTGCCCGGACGTAAGACAAGGCATTTTGTTTGTGCGGGATTGTGACGCTGAAACCGCGGAAGTTCAGCCATTTTCTTAGCAGGGCCTGATGTATAAACGAGTCGAATTCCTGCCGGCCCCCTTCCACCAGCAGCGGCAGATAGAGTTTATTCATCTGCTTGTCGCCGAAGCAGGCATTGTGGATTGCCGGGCTGAGTGAATGCCCGACCGGATCGGCGATCACGCCGTAAAGCCTGGTCTCGGTATCTATATAATCGTATCGGTATAATTCTTTGAGGTCCTTGATTGTCAACTGGCCCGGTGCCGTGGCGTTTAGCTCGTCGATACTTGCGAAGGTGACGAAGCAGTCCAGCTTCTTAGCGAGGATTCTGCTGATAAGACCGCCGGCGCCCATGCAGAAGATGATTCGCTCGGCACTGGTTTGATGCAGCAAATCAAAGGCGTCGAAGCAATCGTTGATGTGATTGGCGACGTAGATAAGCTTGGGTATTGCCACGGGACATACATTCAAAATGTTGCGATACAATTTTCCGATGTTGTCGAATTTAGTCTCGAAGTTGTGTGCCGATAAGATCAGCCGGCCCTTTGAACTTTGCGACAGCGCCAGCCTGATTTTTTCCTGGCCTTCGATGGAGAGGAAATTGTCGTACTCGAAGTCGATAAATTCCGCCCCGGCTTTCAGGGCGGCCGCCAGGACATCCACTCGCAGCTTCTGCGGATAGTCAATCGCCCCGCCCTGCTGCTTATCACGACAGGTTACAATTATGGGGAGCTTTTTATCGCCGGCGTTATTTATCCCGGCAATCAGCGTCTTAACCAGATCGACGTTAAGGTTCTCTAAATAATCGGTTCGCAATTCAAGTATATCGGCGCCTGCCGCCCGTGCGGATTTGATTTGCTCGCTGGCCTGGTCGATATTTCTCGCTGCTATAGGAACGGCCAATTTTGTTTCCATAACCCAAATATATAGCAGCGAGCGGTTCCGAAAGCAAGAGCAAAAACTCAAGTATGGCACACAAAACCGGAATTTATATCGTCATTTAAAATGTTGCAAGCATAACGTAAATAGATTATATTGCTAAACTTGTGTCGTTGAAAAAATCCAGGGCGATATCCTAAGACATATCTGGGTAGTGCTATTTGCCGTGAAGCCTGGGTTTTCTGTGTATATTGGTTAATATGATGTTAGAGCAAGAGATTAAAATTCCAGCCTCGCCGGCCGCGAGCTACAGGATAAAAATCGGAACCGATATTCTTGGCTCATTGTGGCCTCAAATAGAAGCCGATTTCGGCAAATACAGCAAATTTGTCGTGACCGATGAGAATGTAGTCTCAGCGGGCCATTTGAAGAAGCTTTTAGGGCAAAGAGATGTTCCCACTTTTGTAATAAGCCCAGCCGGCGAAACTTCGAAGAATATAGATACGGCGATCTCCATAATAGAGACAATGGAACAAGCATATCTCGGCAGAGATACGCTTGTTGTCGCTCTCGGCGGCGGAATGGTGGGCGACATCGCAGGATTCGCAGCGGCCGTATTCAAACGAGGCGTGCCGGTCATCCAGATACCGACGACCACCGTGGCTCAGGCCGATTCATCTGTCGGCGGAAAAACCGGGGTCGATTCCAGCCTCAGTAAGAACGCATTCGGCGTGTTCTGGCACCCTGCCGCTGTTTATATCGACGTAGCAACTTTGGCCACGCTGGACGACAGGCAATTCCGGGCCGGGCTTGTCGAATCCGTCAAACATGCGATTGTCGCCGACAGTGAATATTTCGATTTTCTCGAAAGCAATCTCGACACAGTCCTTGAGCGTAAACCTGATGTGCTGGAAAAAGTTGCACATTGGAACTGCAAAATAAAGGGCAATATAGTCGAGACCGACCCGGGCGAGCAAAACTTCAGAAGGATTCTCAACTACGGCCACACCATCGGGCATGCGGTTGAGGCGGCCAGCGGTTTCGGGCTGCTTCACGGCGAGGCCGTCGCGATAGGTATCATCGCAGCTGGTCTGATCGAGATTGAATTGCAACTGGCCGGGCCGGGCGGGCTTGAGAGAATCCGGCGGATCCTCGAAAAACTTAATGTCCCGGTAACACTGCCTGATGATTTGGCTGATAAGGACTTGATTGACCTGATAAAACGCGACAAGAAAGCGGTGAACAAATGGCCGAGATTCGTATTGATTACCGAGATAGGCAAGGTTTATCGCCGGAATGAACAATACGCCGTCGAGGTCGCTCCCGATGTGGTGGAAAAAATATTGGATAGACTTTAATGTATAGTCACCCTGAGCGAAGCGAAGGGTCTCATTTATACGTAAACTATAAGATTCTTCGCTTCGCTCAGAATGACACGTTTATTATTAGGAATTTTTATTTAAAGGTTAGGGCATGTACAGAGAACAAATCAAAGTGCTCTTATTGCTTTATGTCTTTTCCGGAGGCTGTACTTGCTGCTTCAGATCGTCAGTGAGCATATCCCAGAGATGTTTGCCAGTCATAGAATTGCTTCGCCATCATATCTGCACGCTACCAAAAAAACGTCATCCATTAAATAATACACCGCCCCCTCATACTCTACTCGTATATATTCGGCCATAGTTGAAACAATATCAGCTCACCCGGACTCTGTCAAGCGTTTGGAGTCAATCCTCTGTCCATCTGCACGGAATAATTCGTTTTTTTCTTGCCTTTTGGGCGGGTTTGTGTAGATTTTGTAATTAAAATACAAAATTGCTCGTCCGCGAGGTGCGGATACGCAATAACGAGAAATTGGAGATTAGGCTATGATAGGCAAAAAGATAAGACTCGAACGGATAATCGACCGCAATTCGCACAGAACGGTAATTATCCCAATGGATCACGGCGTCACGGTCGGCCCGATCGAAGGTCTGGCGGATATGCGGGACGCAGTCAGTAAAGTCGTCGCGGGCGGGGCAAACGCCATCCTGATGCACAAGGGTATCGTCCGGGCCGGACATAGAGGTACGGGCAGGGACGTTGGGCTGATTATCCACCTTTCCGGCGGAACATCCTTAAGCCCCGATCCGAATGCAAAGGAACTTGTCTGCACTGTTGAAGAGGCGATAAAGCTCGGTGCCGATGCCGTCTCGGTGCACATCAATCTCGGTGCCGAAACCGACAAAGAAATGCTCCGGCAGTTGGGTTATATCAGCGAACGATGTCAGGTCTGGCAGATGCCGCTGGTAGCGATGATGTACACCCGCGGGCCGAAAATCAAGGATGAATATGACGTTAATAACGTTAAGCATGCCGCGAGGGTAGGAGCTGAACTGGGCGCCGATATTGTTAAGGTGGTCTATACCGGCAGCGTGGAAAGTTTCGCCGAGGTAGTCGAAGGCTGTCCGGTGCCGGTGGTAATTGCAGGCGGTGCGAAAATGGACAGCGACGAAGACATCTTCAAGATGGTCGAAGGTGCTCTTCAAGCCGGCGCTGAGGGTATATCGATCGGCAGAAATGCGTTTCAGCATAAAAATCCTACTAAGATGGTTCAGGTTCTGAGCAAAATGGTACACCAGGGAGCATCCGTTAACGAGGCGGTCGGAATACTTCAAGGCTAATGCCGTTTTTGACTTTCGGTATGCTCTCTGTATTTTGCGTGCAGGCGTGCAGGCGTGAATGCGATGGTCCGCATCGGCGGGCATTCCTCTGTGCCGGGCAACGAATTAGGAAACTGAATCCCGGAGGAAAAATACCATGTTTCGAAATCGAACAATCGTTTTAATACTCGTCATAGTTGTTGCTGCAATATGGCTTTTTGGTTCTACTGAAGTAACACCGGGGCAAGCTCCTACGAAGCTCGTCCACGCCAAAGATGGCTCCGGCATCATCGGCTACAAAGATACACCGATCCTGCCCTGGTGCGGCTACCATGTGCACGATCCCGACCGACCTGCTCCGCCGAAAGTAACGCCGGGCCGACTTGGCATTGAGGAAAAGACCGGTACCGCTCCATCTGATGCCGTCAAGCTCTTTAATGGAAACAATCTGTCCAAATGGAAACCTTCCGATTGGAAAATCGAAAATGGTGAGCTGATCGCCGTATCGGGTAACCTAACCACAAATCAGCCCTTCGGCGACTGTCAGTTGCATCTGGAGTGGCAGACCCCCAATCCGCCACAGGGCCACATGTTCGATCGCGGCAATAATGGCATCATGCTCATGGGATTTTTCGAGATACAGGTTTACGATTCATACACGGAGAAGCTCTATCCCGATGGTCAGGCCGCCTCGGTTTACGGCCAAACTCCGCCGATGGTCAACGCTTGTCGAAAGCCGGGCCAGTGGCAGACTTTCGACATCATTTTCTTCGCCCCGGTCTTCAAAGACGGCAAGCTCGAAAAAGAAGCTTATGTCACCGTCCTTCATAATGGCCTGCTCGTCCACCATAACCAGAAAATTTACGGCCCGACCGGCCATCGGATTCTGCCGGGCTACGATAAGCCCATCCCGGAAAAACTGCCGCTAATCCTCTCAGCCCACAACAATCCGGTGCGTTTCCGAAACATCTGGATACGCCCGCTCTGACCGGCGATTCTGCGTGAAAAAGCCTTTAGGCCCAGGAAACTCTCCTTCCCGTATCCTTTCTTCTCTCGATTATCGATAAGCGAATTGAAGCTAAAAAGTCGGAGTTTACTTATTGCCTTGACACGTATATAATTAAGTGCCGGTAAAGGATTGTATATGGGCCAAAAGGGAAACCAGTTCAGCACGTTTGCAGGAGTCTTCACACCGTCGATCCTTACAATCCTTGGCGTGATAATGTTCCTCCGTGCCGGGTACGTGGTTGGCGAAGCCGGTATTCTCAATACGATCATAATTCTGTGTATTGCTGAAATAATCACTCTTTTGACCGCCATTTCCATGAGCGCGATCGCCACGAACACACCGGTCGCCGGGGGCGGGGCTTATTTTCTTATCTCACGTGCACTTGGTCCGCAGTTCGGCGGAGCCATTGGCTTAGCTTTGTTCCTGGCCCAGGCACTGTCCGTACCTTTCTATGTTCTGGGCTTTACGAATTCGCTTGTGGCCAGTTTTCCGAGCCTCAGCACGTGGTTTGTCCCGATAGCCCTGGGCACTGCGGCAATTCTCTTCACTGTTAACATTATCAGTTCCGGACTTGCAATCCGCATTCAGTACATCGTGATGACTCTGCTGGCTTTGGCCATCGTCTCCTTTCTGGGCGGTGCCTTGCTTCTCTTCGATCCGGAGCTTTTGCAGGCAAATCTAAGCCCGTCCTATACGAAGCCGACTATTGGTTTCTGGAGCGTCTTTGCGATTTACTTCCCGGCGGTGACGGGTATTCTGGCCGGCGTCAACATGTCGGGTGACTTAAAAGACCCCGCTCGCTCACTGGTTCGCGGCACGATGGCGGCCATCGCCGTAGGTTTTGTCATCTATCTACTCGAAATTCTTTTATGCGGCGGTTCGCAGCAGCGAGGCGATCTGCAGGCCCAGCCGTTTGAAATGCTGGTAAAGAATGCCTTGTGGGGCACGGGCTTTTTGGTCATGGGAGGTGTCTTTTCTGCGACGATATCCAGTGCGGTCGGGTCCTTTCTCGGCGCGCCGCGGGTGCTTCAGGCCCTGGCGCGCGACCGGATTTTCCCGATTCTCGGCATATTCGGCCACGGTTCGAAGGACAAGGACGAGCCGCGATATGGGCTTGTACTGACGTTGGGGCTGACGTTAGGCGTTATCCTGTTGCTGGGCGGCGGCGACTCGATGGCTGCTTTCGATATGATTGCGGCAATTGTCAGTATGTTCTTTTTGTGTACCTACGGCATGATAAATTTGGCTGCTTTTGTCGAATCTTTCGGCGCGAATCCGTCTTTCAGGCCGCGTTTCCGGTTCTACCATTGGACAACTTCGATTCTCGGCACTATTGCATGTCTGGTAGTAATGATCCTGATTGATGCATTAGCTGCTGCGGTGGCTATCCTCGTTATTGCCGGGATCTATATATACCTGAGCCGTAGGGTATTTCGCTCGGCATTCGGTGATGCTCGTCTGGGTTTTCAATATGCAATAGTGGTGCGGGCATTGCAAAAACTTCGCCTGATGACGCCTCATGCCAAGAACTGGCGTCCTACTTTCCTTGTCATGGCGGGCAACACAAAGACACACATGGCGCTGATTAAGTATGCGGTCTGGATGGAAGGCGGGCGAGGCCTCGTGACGGCGGCACAGGTCATCTCGGGCGACCTTGAGACTTACGCCGCTCGCGTCGAGAGCCTCCGTACGGCGATGGATACTTTTCTTCGGAGCAACGAACTGGCGGTCTTCCCGGAGGTTGTCTTTGCCGAGGACATGGATGAGGGTATTCGCACGCTGGCGCAGGCCCATTCGATCGGTCCGCTCAAGCCCAACACGGTGCTATTCGGCTGGCCTCGCAGCACCGAGCGTGCTGAAGTGATGTTCCGCAATCTTTGGAGCATCGCTGCGATGGGCAAGAGCGTGGTGATTGTGGCCGACAAGGGATTGCCGTCGGAAGCTCGACGTCGGCGGCGAATTGATATCTGGTGGAGAGGCCGGCAGAACGGATCGCTGATGGCCACGCTTGCGCATTTGCTGGCACAGAACTGGCAGTGGCGTGACAGTTATATCAGAGTCCTTCGTGTCATCCGGGATGCTGCCGGTCGTGACTCATCGCGTCAGGCCGTCCGCAAACTCGTCGAAGCCACCCGCATCCGCGCCGAATCCCGCGTAATTGTCTCTGCCGAACCATTCGCCGATGTGTTTCGAAGTCATTCAGCCAAAGCGGATGTTATATTCCTGGGTATCCAGCCCTCCGAAGATGAAACATCCGCACAACTCTACGGCCGTATCTCCAATCTTCTGGCGGATATGCCCACTACGATCCTGGTCCATTCCAGCGGCGAAGCAGATGTGTTCGTATAACCCGGGCCCTGCCTACTCTTTTGCTGAAACGTACTCGTAAAGGTCTCTGACGACGGACGGCTCTGCCTCTTCGAAAAACGCGCCGCGGCCGGGACTTTGCATGGCATTTTCATAACTGTGCAGAGGGGCTATCGTGGCCTTTACGGCAAACGGGCGCTCAACTTCCCGGATGGGGACTATGTTCATTGCGAGTTTTTCGCCTACTTTCCTGGAGCAGTTCTTGCTGTAAACGCCTCGAAAACTCAAGCTCTCGCCCTGGCAGGTGCATACTTTTCCGTCGGGAAAGACACATTCGATTGCCACTCTGCCGTTATCGCTTTTCAATCGCCGGAAAACCCGGGCGTTGCAGATTCCGTTGTACGTCTCGTCGTCGAGAGGAGCAAGGACTTTTGAGCAAAGCTCGCCATAAATCCTCGAATTCAAATTGATCAATCCCTCTCGATCGTTACTCAAAGACTCTTCCAGAACGTTGCGCAATGACCGAATATCCAGCCAGAATATTTTATGTTCCAGCCTGCTCAGAATGCTTAATAGCTCAATGCCGAAATGCTTGGGGAAGCGGAACGCACGCTCGATGCTTTCGGTGAAGATAATGCGGCAGATTTCACGCTTGTCATTCCAATCCAGCTCCAGAAGCATCCCTGCGATATTGTTTGCCGTCACTTCTTCGTTCTCGCCATCGGCCATTATGTTGCCGATTATTCTCCGTATGTCACCTAAGTGCCTTTTGCCCGCCTGCTCGATAGCGCGTTTCAACGGTTCACTCATATCCGCCTGAAATTGTACGTCGAAATGCGCCGATAGCGTCGGATCGTACACGTCCGACAACAGGCCTAAAAAACGCCTGTACGTCTGCTGATACTTCTCCGGCCCATACGAAGAAAATTGCAGCATTACTTCTCTAAACGGCTGATAGTTTTCATTGTCGTCCACAGATTTGAGAATCTCGCCGAGATAATGGCGAAATCTGTCCGCAATTGTGGCCAGGCGGCTGTCTCTCATCGCGTGCATTTGATAAAGCAATTTGTTCAGGCATTCTTCCTGCCGCCCGGGGTCGAATACCTCTGAAATTATGCCGATGCTTGTATCAGGCCAGGTCTCAATAATTCGCTCGTAACGTGATGTTTCGGTTTCTTTTTTCGGTCTTCGGCGTCGGTTTTTCAATATCCAGAAAACAGCCGATGTCGGCAGAAAATAATAACCCGGATGCCTGGCGTTTTTCCAGATGCGCCTCAGCTCATTGACGGCAAGTGTCATCACCAAAAAAACCAGCGGTATACGGATTCCGGCTGCTAATTTCCCTGCCGGTGTTTCCACGAAGTATGCATCCATTAAAAGTAGAACGACTATCAAATTGACAAGGATTGCCATTACCAGATGGCGCGCAAGTTCTCTCATGTTTTTTCTGCTTAAGGTCATCGCATTTTCTCCGTAAAACAACAGAT
>DAOVMB010000213.1 GCA_030630905.1 Sedimentisphaerales bacterium | reverse complement strand
TGGCCTTTCCACCGGCTGAAACCCGCCTGCTGGATAAGCCCTGCGATGGCTATGTTCATGCCGTTGATTCTGGCCCCGTGGTCGATGTCGTATTTTCCCGGTCCTCCGAGAATGATGCCGTCATTGTAACCCTGGCTATTGAGGTGCATGTGAACCATCGCGTCATTGTCCAGTTCTTCGACCGTGTCATGTACGTGGTCCAGACCGATCATCTCCGAGTGCCCGAACTCCTTGTTGACGCCCTTTTTGTCCCTGGAGATGCCAAACTCGTCTTCGATACGTCTCCAGAACAATAGCGCGCTGGCGACCGTCGGTATCAGCATTGCCGGGTGTCCCTCGTTCGGCTTCGGCTCGAAACCGATGTAAAGGCTGCCGCCCATTTCCTGCTCGTACTTGCAAAGCCCGGCGATGCTTTCCTTGAGGTTCTGGTACATCTGTGCTATGCCGACCGTGGCGATGTCGTAACCGAACGAGCCGTTCCAGATTATCAACGCCGGCTCCTTGTCCGGATGCCATGCTTTCTTCAAGGTGCCGTATGCCAGGTCAACCGTCTTCGTGCCTAATTCCTCTGCGGACTTTCTTTCATGCGGATCGAGCGATGCTACGCCGCCGTAACCGAAGTGACAATGCGCACCGGGCGTAATCATCGCCAGGTAAAGTTTGTTGTCCACCAGCGCATCTGCGACCGCTGCGGCGTTGTCGTTGTCGACCTCCGCATCGTAGTGCAGCTCGATTCCTAACTCGACGTTATCCGGCAGCCGCGGCGCAATCTTGTCGGCGACCAGCTTAATCATCTCGGGCGTGCCGAAAGCGCCGCCCCACTCAGGCCTCATATCGCCGGGCACAAAACCGCCTTTGCCCGGATTGAATGTCCATCTGCAAATGCTATGTAAAGATTTTTCCACCATCTAATTTACTCCTTTCTCGTATTTTATTCAGCGAGATACGGTTCAAGCTTTCAATTGTTGTTTCAAAACCTCTTCCCACCCTGCATACGCTTGCTGATAGGCGGAAGCTAACTTGTCATTAGGTTCGATAGTCTTGACCGGCTCAAGGCCCACGAAGGCCTCTTCCGTGCCCTTGTATACGCCTGCACCGATGCCTGCGCCGCGCGCTGCGCCTTGCGAGCCGTCGGTATTGTATAACTGGACAGTGGCCTGCGTCACGGTTGCGAAAGCCTCGGCGAACAACGGGCTCAGGAACATGTTGGCGTTCCCCGCTTTTACGGTGGTTAGTTGAATTCCCATGTCGCTCATAATGCCGAGACCGTAATTCAGCGCGAAGACGATTCCCTCCTGTGCGGCACGCAGGAAGTGCGCCTTTTTGTGTATGTTGAAATTCCAGCCGTGAACGGATGCCCCGATATTCCTGTTCTCCAGTGTTCGCTCTGCCCCGTTGCCGTACGGGAGGATGACCAGACCGTCGGAGCCGACCGGTACCTGTGCCGCAAGCTCGTTCATCTGTTCGTAGTCCAGTCCCTCGCCGGCGACAAAATTGTGCTTTAGCCAACTGTTCAGAATCCCCGTTCCGTTAAGGCACAGCAGCACGCCGTATCGAGGATCTTCCGCCGAATGGTTGACGTGTACGAAGACGTTGACCCGCGAGCGCTGGTCATAGTTTTTCCGGTCGCTGACTCCGTAGATCACGCCGGAAGTCCCTGCCGTGACGGCTATTTCGCCCGGCTGTAAAACGCTCAGTGACAGTGCATTATTAGGCTGATCGCCGGCGCGGTAGCTGATCATGGTCCCGGCGTCAAGCCCAAGCTCGTCGGCCGCCTCTTTCGTCAGCTCGCCCTGGATCGAAAACGTCGGAAGCGTCTCGGCGACAAGCTCACCGGAGATGCCGTAGTTGTCAAGCACGAATTCAGCGAGACCATCGCCTTCGAAATCCCACATAATTCCTTCGGACAATCCGGAAGGCGTTGTTTTTATATCGCCCGTCATCTTCATCGCGATGTAATCGCCGGGCAGCATAATTTTGTCTATTTTCGAATAAACTTTCGGCTCGTTTTCCATCACCCACTTCAACTTTGACGCTGTAAAATTGCCCGGTAGATTGAATAATCTCTTGAGGCATTTTTCCCGGCCGATATCCGTCGCCGCCTGCTCGCCGATCTGCACCGCCCGGCTGTCGCACCAGATAATAGAAGGCCTCAGCACCTGCTTGTTTTTGTCTACCACGACAAGACCGTGCATCTGGTAAGATATCCCGATTGCATGCACATCGCCGGCGTCAAATTCCGCCTGGGCCTGAATCTTTTTCGTAGCGGTCATGACGTGCTCCCACCATACGGCCGGATCCTGCTCGGCCCAGCCCAACTGCTTAGCGACAATCTCCAATTCCTTGTCCGGCGAAGTTGCCACCGCCATTACTTGGCCGGTCTCAGCGTCCATCAGCGTGGCCTTGATCGACGAGCTGCCGACATCGTATCCCAGTAAAAGCGCCATTTATATATCCCCTTACTTTTTGCTGTTCGGACCAACGCCGCGAGCGACGATTTTATTGCCCATAATAATCATCGAGGGTTGATTGTCAAGCTCCGGCGAATCTTTCATTCATATTCCCATTTCAGCAGCCAGGGGTCTTTTGTTCGTTTCTGAAAGGCTTTTAGCTTTGTTTTGAGTTCTGCAAGCACCTTTTCGTGTTTTGGATTGTCGGCCAGGTTTTTTACCTCGTTGGGGTCGTTTTGAAGGTCGTAGAGTTCGAATTTCGGCCGATGCAGGTAGGCCTCGACGGTGCGTTTGCCGTAGTATTTTTTGCCGGCCTTAATCGTCGCCTGCCAGGTCGAGGCGGCCCACAAATCGCTGGCGAACGGATAACCCAGCCCGTGAGCGATGTTCCAGATCAGCTTGTATCTGCGCTGCCGGATCACGCGCATCGGGTAATACATCGTAATCTCGTGGAAGGTGTGCGAGGCATAAGTTACATCCCAGCCCTTAGGGTGCTCCTGTTCGAGCACGGATTTGAAAGACCGGCCCTGGAATGAATTGTTGCCGGACAGTGTTTGGGCGAAATCGGCAATTGTCGGCGCCAGGTCTGCAAAGTTAATCAGCGCATCGCATGCGAAGCCCTTTTTTCTTTGCCCGGGCTGTCGTACGATGCAGGGCAGGTTCATCCCCGGCTCGTACAGTGTCGTTTTCGCTCCCGGAAAAGCGACGCCGTTATCGGAGATGTAGATGATTACGGTATTTTCATATTTGCCGGTTTGCTTGAGGACGTCGAGCAGTTTGCCCACGCCCTGGTCGACGCGTGAGACGGACTGGTAATATTGCGCCAATTCGGCGCGGCATTCCGGCGTATCGGGCAGGAAGGGCGGTACGATCACGTCCTTCGGCTCATACTTGACCTCTTTTACGCCGGGGTAGCCTCCCTTGGCTTTGTTGCCGAATCTGTCGGGCTTGCCGGGCAACTCGTCCGCAACGCCGCCCCCGCGGTGCGGGTCGCTCATGCAGAAGTACAGGAAGAACGGCTTGCCGTCACTTGCGCCGACGAAGTCACGGCAGTTCTGCGCCATCTGGATGGGGCTGCGGCTGTTGCCCGGCAGAGCGACATCGAATTTGTAAACATCCTCGGGCGCAACATGGTACTTGCCGATTCGCCCGGTTCGGTAGCCGGCTTCGGTCAGCAGGACCGGCAGAGTCTTGATATTCTCGAAGGAGATAAAATGGTGATAGCTGTGCTGGTGCCCGTACTGACCGTTTGCGTGATTGTACATGCCGGATAAGATCACCGACCGGCTGGCGCTGCAACTTGCCGTCGTGCAGAATGCGTTTGTAAAGCGCACGCCCTCGGCGGCAAGGGCATCCAGGTTCGGCGTCTTAATGACCGGGTTGCCGTAGCAGCCGAGGGTTTCAAGTCCGTGGTCGTCACTAACAATGAGAACAACGTTGGGCCTGTCGTTCTGGCCGGCTGATGTTCGCTGCGAAATAAGTGCCGAGCCGACAAGGGCCGATGCACAAGCCTTCATAAAGTCACGCCGGCTAATCGATTTAACTTTCATAATACTTGCCTCCAACATGTGTCGAGGGCGTCCCGCCCTCGGATCGCGGGCAAGATGCCCGCGACACTTCCTGCTCCCAGTCCGTAAGTTCATCCTGAAGCATCTTGACCATCCCCGGCTTCGCCCTGGCAAGGTTCTTCTTTTCGCCAAGGTCCTCATCGAGATTGTAAAGTTTCACATTGTCACCCTGAACCAGAAGCTTCCACGGGCCTTTGCGGACCGCTCTTTCTTTTCTATAGCGCCAGAACAACGTGCGTTCGGGCAACTTCCTGTCTTCCGTCAACGTTCCGAGCAGATCGACGCCGTCGAGGTTAAGTCCTGCCGGAAGTTTCGCCCCGGCGATTGATGCCATTGTTGGAAACATATCCATCCCCAGCGTGGTTTGGCTTGTTACCGTGCCGGGCTGTATCCTGCCGGGCCAGTAGGCAACAGCCGGCACGCGGTGCCCGCCTTCCCAGAGGCTGCCCTTGTAGCCTGCCAAAGCGCCGTTGGAGCCGTTTTTGGTCGCCCCGTTGTCGGAGCAGAAAAAGATAAATGTTTTTTGCTCCAGGCCCAGACGTCTAATCGTATCGACAATTTTTCCGATCCCTTCGTCCATGACATCGACCATTTCCTTGTACGCCCGGGCGATCTCGTCCCCTTTGACTTTTCTACCCTTTTTGTCGCCGGGCAGACGCTCCGGCGGATCGTTCCTGCCCTGGTAAGGATAGTGCGGCGACTCATGCGGCAGATACAGACAGAAAGGTTCATCCTTGTGCCGCTCGATGAAGTCTATGCCGTGCTTTGTTATCAAATCCGTGGTGTAGCCTTCTTCGGGGACCTTTTCGAGATTTTTCCACCAGTCGTCGAAGCCGGCGCCGTCGATGTGCGAGTGGTAATCCACGTTGCCGCTGACGTAGCCTCGGAACTCATCGAATCCCTGCTTGGCCGGGTTGAATTCCACGTTATAGCCCAAGTGCCACTTGCCGAAAATTCCCGTTGCGTAGCCACGTGTTTTGAGAACCTCGGCAAACGTCGTTTCTTCCAGCGCCAATCCCGTCTGGCGGGCCGGGCCTTTGGCGTAAATGACACCTTCGATGCCGGCGCGCTGCTGGTAGCGCCCGGTCAGCAGGGCGGCTCGCGTCGGGCTGCACACCGGGCAGTTGGAATGATAATCCGTGAACTTCATACCGCCCTTAGCGAGAGCGTCGATATTGGGTGTGCTGATTTTCGTGCTGCCGTAGCAGCTAATGTCGCCATATCCGAGATCGTCGGCCATAATCAAGATGATATTCGGCCGGTCCATGCCCTTGGAGCGCCCACCCGAATTGGCCATCGAGCAGCCGCCGTCTGTCAATACCGCTGCGACCGCCCCGCCGGCGATACATTT
>DAOVMB010000509.1 GCA_030630905.1 Sedimentisphaerales bacterium | reverse complement strand
GAAGCCGACAACAGTCGCTGTTTCGTCTGTCACATAAATTACATGCAGGAGGATATTGCTGTTATCCATGCCCGGGCTGATATCGGCTGCGCGGGCTGTCACGGCGAGTCCGATGAGCATATCGCAGACGAATCCTGGGCTTCAGGAGGTAACGGCACAGCGCCGGAAATTATGTATCCCCAGCCGAAGATAAATCCGTTCTGCATGGGCTGTCACACCAAAGACGAAATCGACACCGAGCAGCACAAACCACTGCTGGCGAACGTCGAAAAGATGGTTTGCACTGACTGTCACGGCAGCCATCGCCTTGAAGTTCGCAAGTGTAAGTGGAAGTAGAATTATCTTTTCTTTGGGAATTGATTCGACAAAGTGCTACGTTCTGCTGTGTGGTTTTTCTGCGATGGTCTCTAATTCTTTCCCTGCTCGATTTTAGAATGCGGATTCTTCATATAATAAAAGAATCCATCTTCCGCCCCTACCAGCAGGTCGGGAATACCGTCTTTATTCCAGTCCACGATAGTTGGGCTGGTTGTGTGGCCGGCGAGGATACGGCCTGCGACCATTCCCTTATCGCTGAAAACATGCGTGTTATTGTCCGTCGAGATGTTCCGAAAGAAATTGACGTTTCGACTGTTCACCATCAGGTCCAGTCGCCCGTCGAGGTCCCAGTCCGCGAAACAGAACTTGCGCCTGCCGCTTTTGCCAGCGGAGCCATCATTCATTCTCAGCGAGCCACCCATTTTACTGGTAAATATTCGCTTGCCCGGCAGTAAGACTAATTCCTCATTTCTTTTAGCACGCTTAAACAGGGCGAGATACCCCTCGTGGTCCAGCATAACCAGATCGTTCAGTCCATCGCCGTCGTAATCGATAACGACCGGCGTGGTTCGCCACTGGGTGGCGAGTGTTTTGCCTTCCGGCTCCCACCAGTTCCATGCCGGCTTTGGAGGTTTGCCTGACCACTCGACTTCGATAGGTTGTGCCGTCATGAGTTGAGGTTTTTGCCGGGTCCCGATGTTCTTGTACCAGAGAGCTTTTCCCCAGATGGAATTGACGATAATATCGGGCAAGCCATCATGGTTCCAATCGGCGACGTTAAGCGTCGTATAGCCCCACTTGGCTTCGCAGGGTCCCTGGATAGAGCCGTTAAGCCCGGCCATAATCCGGATGATCTCGCCATCGGCCTTGAGATATACCGGGGCGGCCCATCTCGGCGGATCGTCGCCGTCGAGGTTCTCGATAAATCCGATGTAGCCGGCTGTGTTGCCGCAGATCAAATCTTCGTCCCCATCATTGTCCCAGTCGAAACTGTACGGCGTGACAAGCGCGCCGAACTTGAGCATATCGGCCTGCTGTTGAAAAAACTTCGTCGGCAGAAACTGAGGCATGCCGCCAATCACCTGCCCTGTATTTTCCACCAAAGCCACGCGCCCGTCTTCCTGGCCCACAACCAGATCGATGTCACCGTCCTTGTCCCAGTCCAGCGCCACCGGCACGATCATGCACAGGTCCATCTTGAGCGGTTTGCCCATGTTAGTCAGATATCGGCCTGCGGCATACTTCGGACGGGCGCGCGTTCCGATGTTTTCGAACCAGGTGAATTTATCGACGAACCCGCCGCATATCAGGTCCAGGTCGCCATCGCCGTCGAAATCGGCAAAATTCGGGGAAGGCATACCATAGACGTCCACCGGCTTTCCGGCGGCCGATATCTTTTGTGCTTTTCCGTACTGCGGGTCTCCGGCGGTGCCCGTGTTGCGGATCAGGTACACGTATCCGTGCAGGGGGCCGCGCATCCACCGGCCCCGATTGTCGAAGGCATTGTCCCAACCATAGTCGTTCCAATCTCCGACGCCGACTATCAAGTCAGGATCGCCGTCCCCGTCATAATCACAATATTGCCACTGGTTGGCGCGGACGCGGCCTTTGGAACTGTGCACATTAATTGAAGAATAAATTGGCCGGTTTTTTTTGAACTGATTCTCCGGCTCACGGAAACTTTCGATTTCCCTGCCCGGAAGCAGCAGGCGGACCTTGCCATCGACATAACTCGGCCGAATATTACTGTATCCGGCGCCGACCTTAACAGCGGGCTTGAATACAGGCATCTTGATATTGCCGCCGGTATTCTCGAAGAAATATGTTCCGTTATACGGCTTATCGGGACAGCAAACGATCATGTCATAATCGCCATCGTCGTCATAATCCATCGGTAGGGGCCATGCCCAAAGCCCTACGCCCAGATCCACAGCCAGGCCGGGATTGTTGTACTTTAACCGCTCGAAGGTGCCGGATCCGGCATAAGTAACACTCGCCAAAAGGATTATCAAAAGATAAATCGGATTTTTTGCTATAGTGCTACCCATATTTGACTTTCCGGATAATTCTCATTTTCCGAACCTTAGTGTCGCCGGCTATGTTTTCGTAGCATCGTTCTTAGCGGATCGCGCTGTAGTACCGGATGCTCCCGGGGCAACCGAACGAATAGGGATGCGTGAGCGTTTATGCCGGTTTTCAGCCTGCTTTATCCACCGTGATATTTGCCATTGCCTGAGAGTTTTATCGAGCTTTAGCTCGGCGGTCATCCTTTTGGCAACTTGCTGTATCGTCAATCCCATTTCGTAGTGAAGTTTGTATGCCATCAGCGCTTTTTGTGATGGCGACATGGCAGATG
>DAOVMB010000330.1 GCA_030630905.1 Sedimentisphaerales bacterium | reverse complement strand
TTTAACACGCCAGGCGTTAGCAAAGTTCCTCGGCGTCGAATTGAAATTGCAGGACGATCTTTTGGAAATAATTGAGAAATTTTTTTCCGGTCGGGATCGGCAAATGCCCCAGAGAAATAAGATACAGGCATATATTCCCGCCGGGGCGAAAGCTTTGGCGAATATCGGTACTGCTCCGGGGATTATGGCCGAATCGAAGGGGAAATTATTTTTTGCTCTGCCTGGCGTACCGATGGAAATGAAGCGCATGTTCGAAGAATCAGTTCTGCCCGAGCTGAAGCGGTTTGCCGGCGGACAAGCGGTTGTCATAAAAAAATTAAAATGCTTCGGGGCAGGAGAATCGACAATTGCGGAATTACTCGGTACAATGATGCAGCGCGGCAGGAATCCTTTGATTAACTGCACAGCTTCGTCCGGCATAATTACCCTGCACATTATCGCAACGGCTGAAGATAAAGAAAAGGCCGAGCAAATGGCCGAAAAGGACGTAAAATTGCTGCAAAGCACGCTCGGAGAGCTGATTTACGGTGTTGGGGACCAGTCTCTGGCCGAGGTTGTGGGCGAAAAATTGGCCCGGCAGGGAAAAACTATTGCCGTAGCGGAATCCTGTACGGGCGGTTTATTAGCAAAGCTATTGACAGATAATCCCGGATCGAGTAAATACTTTACTTACGGCTGGATTACTTACAGCAACGAGGCCAAGATCAGCGAACTCGACGTACCTGCCGAGTTGATTCAGGAGTACGGGGCCGTGAGCGAGCAGGTCGTTCGGGCAATGGCCGTTGGCGCCAGGAAAAAAGCCGGTACAGATTATGCAATTAGCATAACCGGCATAGCCGGTCCGGCGGGCCGAACCGAACAAAAGCCCGTTGGGCTTGTATATATAGGTGTGGATTCAGAAAATGGATGTGATACGAAACGCTGTTTTTTCTATCATGGCAGGCAGTTCATACGACTTCGAGCAGCACAGACTGTGCTAAACATCCTCCGTTTAAAATTGAACATTTGATTGACTATCTGCGGTGGAAATGTTATAATTAATGTTTCTGGGGCACGCAGAATTTTGAGGAGAACATGGCTAAAAAACGCAGGCGTTTGGGTGAAATACTTTATAAGGCCGGGTTGGTAAAAAAGGAAGCTCTTATCGAGGCCATTAAGGCTTCAAAGAGCAATCACAAACGGCTCGGTGAGATACTGCTCGACAAAGGCCTGGTAGATGAAGAAAATCTTACCAAAGCGATCGCCAAACAATTTGAATTAGAGTACATAAATCCGGCCACGGCTACCATCTCACCCGAGGCTGCGAAAGCTCTTCCTGAAGAACTCATCAAGAAGCACAATATCATCCCCATGGATATGAGTAACGGCAAATTGAAATTGATTATCAGCGATCCGACGGATCTGGAGATGATGGACGCTATCCGTTTTCGCCTGAACACCGATCCCGAATGCTATCTTGCAAGCCCTACGAAGATCCGCTCTTACTTAGAGGATTCTTCAAACGAGGTAGTAAACGAAGAAGACGACAGACTAAGGCATAGTATCGATGCAACCGCCGCCGAGCTTGCCGAAGTTGGCCATGAGTTACAGGCGGAAACACTCCGTGCTCAAGGTGCCGACCCCGATGATGATGCTCCGATTATCAGGTTAGTAAACCTTATCATAGACAACGCTTACTATATGCGGGCCAGTGACATCCACATTGAGCCAATGGCCGACAGGGTCCGTGTAAGGTATCGTGTCGATGGTGTCTGTTTGGAACGGGATAATATTCCCAAGAACATGCAGGCACCGCTGGTTACCCGTTTCAAAATCCTGTCCGGTATGGATATTGCCGAAAAAAGGCTGCCGCAGGATGGCCGTATCAAGCGTGAGATCGGGGGCCAGGACATTGATTTTCGTGTCTCGTCTCTGCCGGGCAATCACGGGCCGAGTGTAGTGCTTCGAATTTTGCGCCCGGACGCAGTTAATATCGGTATCGAATCATTGGGATTCGAGCAGGAAAACTACGAGCAATTCCAGCGTATAATCAAGAGACCGAACGGTATCTTTCTGGTTACAGGCCCGACCGGTAGCGGAAAAACCACAACGTTGTATGCCGCACTGCAGGAGCTTAATAAACCGGACAAGAAAATCATTACCGCTGAAGATCCCGTGGAGTACAACTTTGCCGGGATGAATCAGTGCCAGGTTAGAGATGAGATCGATTTGTCGTTCGATAGGATTCTCAGGGCAATGCTGCGACAGGCCCCCAATATCATACTTATCGGTGAAATTCGAGACGGCGTTGTGGCGGATATCGCTATTCAGGCGGCTCTTACAGGGCACCTTGTTTTCAGCACGCTGCATACAAATGATGCCCCGAGTGCGATTACACGTTTGATAGATATGGGCGTTAAGCCGTTCCTCGTAGCAAGTTCAATTCAGGCTATTATGGCGCAGAGGCTTGTGAGAGTCATCTGTAAAAAATGCAAGACAATTGATGACAATCCGAATCCGAATCATATACAATCACTTGGTATTACGCCGGAGGAGATGAAAAAACATCCGCCTCAAAAGGGGGCCGGATGCAGTCAGTGTCAGAATACCGGTTACAAAGGTCGAATCGCTATATTTGAGATGTTTGAAATGAACAACGAAATCAGAGAGCTGGCCTTCACAAAAGCACCTACTACCGAACTGAGAAAAGCAGCGAAAGGCGGAGGTATGAAAACGCTGATGGAGGACGGAAAGCTCAAAATATTCAAAGGAATAACGACACCTGCTGAAGTGGTGAGGATAACCCAGACAGAAGGTGCGACAGTAGATTAAACCAAATGTAGTTATTGAGGATTTTTTTCATGGCGACAGTAAATATGGATAGGTTACTCCATGCCTGTGTTTCGCAGGGGGGTTCAGATATACATCTTACTACTGGCCGATCGCCGGTATTAAGAATAGACGGCGGGCTTAGGTCTCTCGAAACCAAAGTTCTTGAGCCGGATGATACTGCGGCTTTGATGAGAAGTATTACGCCCGACCGGAACCAGCAGGAGCTTCAGGAAGAAGGCGGCACAGACTTTGGTTTTGCATTTGGCGATCAGGGCAGATTTCGTGTTTCGGTATTTCGACAAAAGGGCAATCTTGCACTGGTCCTTCGTCTTATTCCATCGAAGATTATGACCTTTGAGGAAATAGGCTTGCCGAAAATTTGCCAGGCTTTGTGCCGCAGGCCACGTGGGTTGTTCCTAGTTACAGGCCCAACCGGATGCGGTAAAACAACCACCCTGGCTACTATGATAGACTATATTAACGAAAACTTTGACCGCCATATTATAACCATTGAAGAACCGATAGAATATTATCATAACCATAAAAAATCAATCGTTAACCAGCGGTCGGTTGGTTCCGATGTTCCAAGTTTTGGCGAGGCGTTAAGACGTGTTTTAAGAATGGACCCGGATGTGATTCTCGTCGGCGAATTGCGAGACCTTGAAACAATCGAGTCGGCCGTTAGAGCCGCTGAAACCGGCCACCTGGTCTTCGCTACAGTACACACGACCAGCGCCGCAGGAACAATTACCAGATTGATTGACGTGTTTCCCGTGAACCAGCAGGAGCAGATTCGCATCCAGTTAAGCGGCAATTTGATCGCCGTGCTCAGTCAGGCCCTCTGTCCTTTGGCCAAAAGCAAAGGAAGGATTGCCGCTTATGAGTTTATGGTGGTAACCCCGGCTATCGCCAACCTTATCCGCGAGAACAAAACGTACCGAATCGATTCCAGCATTCAAACCGGCAAGAAGCTCGGCATGCAGCTCCTCGACGAGCATCTCTGGCGGCTTTATGATGTCGGCAAAATCACGTTGGAGGAGATGCTCGACAAAGGCCGTCAGCCGGGAGCATTGCAGGATAAGGCCACGAAGAAAATAGAGTCCTTAAGAGGAAAACACAAGCACAAGAAGAAAGCGGCACAGAAGGAAATGGAAGATTTAGGACAAATTCTAAGGTCCTAATCACGGATCGTTTCGCGTTCCGCGTAATGCGTGATTGGACCCGGCACCACAGGGGTGCGGGCTAATCTGTATTTTGTCTTTCTTCTCAATTAATCAATAATCAATAATCAATAATCATTTTCCATAACCGCGGATTTCGCAGAGAAATAATTAACTACAATAGTCAATAGTCAATAGAAAATAG
>DAOVMB010000022.1 GCA_030630905.1 Sedimentisphaerales bacterium | reverse complement strand
GTGGACGTCGAGTTCAAAATCACCGAGGGCAGGCAGTTCAGAATCGGTAAGATTGAAATCACAGGTAACGAACAGGTCCATGACAAGGTCGTCCGGCGGATTCTGGATGAGTATGATTTTTCACCAGGCGAATTGTACAACGCCGGTATCGCTCCCAAACAGGGCGGCGGTCAATTGGAACGATATGTCCAAAGAATGACGATGTCCGAGGAAGCGATGATCAGACCAACCCAGCCAACCGAGGGAGCACCGGACCGCAGGGATGCTATAGTGGATATCAAGGAAGGCCTGACGGGGATGTGGAATCCGGGCGTCGCCGTGGGCAGCGATAGCGGTGTCGTCGGCCAGTTGATTTGGCAGCAACGTAATTTCGATATTCAGGATTGGCCCGAAAGCATCGAAGAGTTTATCACTATGCGGTCGTTCAAAGGCGCCGGCCAGAGCCTGAGAGTTGCGCTTGAGCCGGGAACCCATGTGAGCTACTATTCTGTAACATTTACGGAACCTTACTTTCAAGACAAACCGACATCACTCGATGTGGCCGGATCAAGCTACGAACGGTGGAGAGAAAGCCACGACGAAAAAAGGAAAAAAGCATATATCGGATTTGAGCAGCGGCTTAAGAACCGCTGGCGACCCAGTTTCGGCTTTAGAGTCGAGAACGTTGAGGTCGGCGACCTTGATTTCGATGCGCCTCAGGAAATCATCGATGTCAAAGGGCATAATCTTCTCGTGGGGGCAAGGCTTGGCATCGGCAGAGATATGAGGGATGATCGATATACGCCAAGCAATGGTTATCGCTTCGATGTCGGCTACGAACAGGTGACCGGTGAATATGACTTCGGAATAGTGAAAGGCAGCACCGTTGGATACAGGACGCTCTATGAGGACTTGCTCGAACGAAGAACCGTCCTGGCGCTGAAGCTGCTCGCTGCCACAACTGTATCCGAAGCGCCTCCTTTCGATAAGTTTTACGGCGGTGGTACGAGCACTTACGGTATAAGAGGTTTCGAGTATAGGGGCGTAAGCACAAGAGGTTTGCAAACGGGTCTTCCCGTTGGTGTCACGCCGGTGCGAAAAGATCCGATAGGCAGTGACTGGATATTCCTGGCCAATACCGAGATAACCGTGCCCTTAATCGGCGAGAACATTGGTGCGTTGTTTTTCGTAGACAGCGGAACGATCGATACCGGCAGGTACCGCGCCTCGATTGGTGCAGGTATAGAAATATCGATACCTCAACTACTTGGCACACGCGTACCGATGAGGTTTGAGTTTGCCACGCCATTCATGAAAGACGAAGAAGACGAGACACAGGTCTTCAGTTTCTATATGGGAAGACTTTATTAAGATCGATTGTCGAACTGTCAATAAGAGCTAAAATAGAGAAAGGTAAATTATATGAAGATTAAAACGGCAGTTTTGGGTTGCTTGATGGGCGTGGTGGTTTTGCTTTTAGTACATGAATACAGCATGGCCCAGATGAAAACTAATGACCAGGTCATGCCAATCGGCATTGTCGATGTCAGGCGGGCATTGCGTGAATGTAAGGCAACAGAGAAGTACAAAGAAAGAACGAATGCCGAAAATAGTAAAATGGCTGCGGAGGAGGAGCAGCTCTCCAGAGAAATCCAGGCGCTGGCAGCCGGTCTCAGGGCCTTAAAACCGGGCAGCAGCGACCATCTGAAGCAATATAAGGAGTACCTGCAAAAACAGAACGACCTCAAAACTATGCAGGAATTCAATCCCCAGCAGAAAGCATTAAAACACCAGCAATGGACACAAGAACTCTATAAAGAGATCCTGCGTATAACCAAGGTGCTGGCCGCTGAAAAAAGGCTGCCTCTGGTCCTTGGGAGCGATGAACCTGAATTTCCTATTCAACGGTACGAGGAGCTTGCTATGACTCTCAGTACCCATAAAGTGTTGTACAGCAACGGATGCCTGGATCTAACGGATGAAGTCATCGCCGAACTGGATAAAGAAGAATCGAAATTCATCAATTAAATATATGATACATTTTGCTGTTTGATTTTGAATGAAACTGACAGTTGAACAATTAGCCAAGCGGCTCGGCGCCGAACTAATCGGTAATGCTAATGAAATCGGCAGGCGGATTACTGCTGTGTCCCCGGTTAAGGCGGCAGGCAAAAGTGAAGTTACCTTCGTCGCAGATGACAAACATAAAGCCGCGCTCAGCCAGTCCCATGCAGGCGCGGTCATTGTCTCGGCACGTATCGAAAGCTCAGACAAGCCGCAATTGATCGTCAAAAATGTTAATGCCGCTCTCATAGAAACCTTGAGAATTTTCGCACCCGGACTCAAAGCCGCAACTGAAGGTATTGATCCGACCGCCAAAGTCGCCGGCAATGTTAAAATAGCCAAAGGCGTGTCTGTCGGTGCGAACGTGGTGATTGACGATGGGGTCGAAATCGGACAAAACAGCATCATCGGCAGCGGGTGTAAAATAGGTGAGAATTCAAAGCTGGGTGAGCATTCTCGTCTCGACAGCAACGTCGTCATTTACCACAACTGCTGCATAGGCAACAACGTCATCGTCCAGGCAAACAGTACAATCGGCTCGACCGGTTTCGGCTATTCATTCATCGACGGCGCTCACAGACTGATTCCGCATAACGGCGGCGTGATCATCGAAGACTTTGTCGAGATAGGAGCCAATTGCTGCATTGACAGGGCCAAGTTCGGAAATACAATCATCGGAGCCGGGACAAAGATTGATAACCTCGTACAAATCGCTCATAACGTCGTCACCGGCAAATGCTGCTTGATAGTGGCTCTGGCCGGCATTGCCGGCAGCAGCAAGCTTGGCGATGGTGTCGTATTAGGTGGTCAGGTCGGCGTGGCCGACAATATAGAAATAGGCGACGGCACGATGGTTGCCGCTCAGGCCGGCGTGATAAACAATGTGCCGGCCGGTCAGAAACTGGCCTGGACGCCGGCGATTAACAGAAAAGACGCATTGCGAACAGTCGGCTTGATCCTGCGTCTGCCAAAAATGGCGCGGCAACTCAAACAACTGAGCAAGAGGATAGAACAACTTGAAGCTGCAGAAGACGATAAAAAGTGAAAGCAGAATTCGAGGACGCGGCCTGTTCGGTGGTAAGGAAGCCAAGGTTCTCTTCCGCCCTGCTCCTGCAGATTCCGGCATAACTTTCGTTCGGACTGATGCCCCTGAGCCAGTCCGGATTAGTGCCGTTGCGTCCAATCTTGCCGAGCGCAGTCGTCGCACAACAATCAAGAAAGGCTCCGTCAGCATAGAGACCATCGAGCACTGTCTGGCCACAGTGAACGCACTTGAGATCGACAACATAGTTGTTGAAGTGAACGGCCCGGAACTGCCGGCCATGGACTGCAGTTGTGCCGAGTATTTCAAGGTCCTCAAACGTACCGGCCTCATCGAGCAAAACGTCCGCCGGAAAGAGTACGTAATCAGAAAGCCTATCACCATCACCGCCGGTGATACGTGCATTTACGCACTTCCTTATTCTGATGACGGATTGAGCCTGACCTACGATCTTGATTACGGTGGGCACACCGGTATTGGCAGGCAAATTTTCAGTTGCCGGCTAACACCTGAGAGCTTCGAGAAGCATCTTGCACCGGCCCGGACATTCTTGCTTGAGGCAGAGGCAAAACAGTTTCAGGCCCGTGGTATAGGAACGCATATCGGCCCACGCGATCTTCTGGTAATCAACTCAGATGGGCCAATCAAGAACAGTTACAGATTTCCCAATGAGTGCGTCAGGCATAAAATTGCTGATTTAGTAGGTGATCTGGCGCTTGTCGGCCGGGCCGTGAAAGGGAGAATCGTTGCCTACAAGAGCGGCCACGTCCTCAATCAGCAGCTCGTCAGGAAATTATACGAGGCGGCCCAGCAGCAGGAACGCATTGCCAAATTCGGCACCGATGCTCTTTTGGATATTCGGCAGATCGCCAAGATTCTGCCGCACAGATATCCGTTTTTGCTCGTGGACAAGGTTATCGAAATCGAAGGAGAGACACGAATCAAGGGCATTAAGAATGTCAGCTTTAACGAGCAATTCTTCCAGGGTCATTTTCCCGGCACGCCGATTATGCCCGGCGTTCTTATCGTTGAAGCAATGGCACAGGTCTCCGGTTTGTTATTCGCACAGCGACTCGAGCATACCGGCAAGCTTGCAGTGCTGTTGAGTATGGATCATGTAAAATTACGTAAATCCGTCGTGCCCGGCGACCAGCTTATTCTTATCGCCGAGACTATCAAACTGAGGAAAAGAACCGCACAGTGTCGGTGCAAAGCAATGGTCGGTGATGTAGTAGTCGCCGAGGCACAGATCAAATTTATGCTCGTCGACGATGAAAAAGTATAGAAAAAGTTTTTAAAGAGGTAATATGTCTCAGATACATCCCAGTGCAGTAATCCATAAAGATGCCCAGTTGGACGACGATGTTATCATTGGGCCTAATTGTGTAATTCACAGCGGAGTCACGATCGGCTCCGGTACGATACTCGATGCCAATGTGGTGATAAACAAGAATGTCACGATCGGCCGGAGGAATCAATTTTTCCCGAATTGCGTACTTGGAAGCCGGCCGCAGGTTCTGCGTTTGAAGCCGGATTCCGAGATCGGCGGGCTTGTAATAGGAGACGGAAACGTAATTCGCGAACAGGTTACCATCCATCCGGGTATTCAACCGGGCGATCTGACAACAATTGGGAATGATAATTTTATGATGGTCGGTACGCACATCGGACACGACTGTACAGTGGAAGATAATGCCGTGATGAGCAACCTCGTGCAGATTGGGGGACACTGCAAGATCGAAACGGGGGTATGGTTCAGCGGTTTGGCCGCTTCACATCAGTTTGTGACGATCGGCAAGTGGTGCTATGTAGCCGGTTTAGCCGGAATCAATCGGGATATTCCGCCGTTCCTGACAGTCAGTGGACATTACCCACCGAAGATTCGAGGGGTGAACAAGCGAGGTCTGAGTCGAGCCGGCATGAGCGAAGAGCAGCAGCAACAAATATTCGAGGCGTATAAGAAGTTATATCGGCAGGAAGGCACGTTACTTGACAACGCAAAAGCTTTGGCAATGGAGGATGGGCTCGATGATAATATTCGAGCCATGATCGATGCGATAACCAAAAGCAGTGAGCACCAGTTCGGCAGGTACCGGGAGAAGTTTAGAAACGGCTGATAGTTCATCGACGAATAATTAACAACGAGAGCTGAACAATGAATGAATCTATACAAAATACGAAATTACGAACCGCCGTTATCGGCGCAGGCAAAATGGGGGCAATACATGCAAAGGTCTATAACCAATTGTCTCAGTGCGAACTTGTTGCCGTGGTCGATACCGATGCCGGCAAGGCTCAGCATCTGGCCGAACAATATCACTGTCTGGCCTCGACTGATTGCGCAGAGATCCTGGACAAGGTCGATGCCGTAACAATCGCGACTCCAACGGTGACACATCTGAAGTTAGCGAAGATCTTTATCAAGAAACAAATTGCAGTACTGATCGAAAAACCGCTGGCGGCCAATGTCAGAGAAGGCAGGAAGATCGTTGCCCTTGCAAAAAAACACGGCGCTGTCGTGGCGGTGGGGCATTCCGAGCGATGCAATCCGGTGGTCCAGACAATCAAAAGGCTCGATATCCAACCGAAGTTTATCGAGGCCAACCGCATAAGTCCATATCCGTTCCGCTCGACCGACGTCGGGGTGGTGCTGGATGTTATGATCCACGATATAGATATTATCCTGTCCCTGGCGGCAAGTAAAATTAAGAGAGTGGACGCCGTTGGTGTCAACGTCGTTGAAGACAGGGAAGACATCTGCAATGCAAGGATCGTTTTCGAGAACGGCTGCATCGCGAATATCACCGCTTCGAGACTTGCCCTTAAAACCGAAAGAAAGGTCAGAGTCTTCAGCCGGAAGGCGTATCTGAGCGTGAATTATCTCAGAAAAAGCGGGATTATTATTAAAGCCGATCCAAATATTAACGTTCTCAAGTGGATAAAAGGACACAAAGAATCCGGGGATTTTGACCTGACTTCGGTAAATTGGCCGGATTTGCTCCACATCGAACAGCTTGACGTCGATGATAAAGAACCCATCCGTCTGGAACAGGAGGCTTTTCTGCAGGCCGTTACCGATAGAGAACGCACCCCGGAAGTCAGCGCCCAGGAGGGACTGGCCGCCCTGGAATGTGCGCAGAAGATTCTGGCCTCGGTCAGGAAGCACAAATGGAAGGAAAAAATCGGCGATAGTACTTAGCGAACGGCTCGTGAAGTCAATAAAACCGTACGATTGTAAGAATTTTCTTTTGAGAGAGATATATGATGAGTAGAAAATCATGGTTCTATGGATTGTTGATGGTTGTTGTTTTGGCATGTGGTTGCAATGAGAAAACGAACAAGGCTCAGACCGACAAAAAAATAGGCAACTTGGAAAGGAATATTGTGAAGTCACAAAGCAACATTGTGAAGCTGGAAACAAGCATGGGAAATATCGTCATCAAGCTTAATGAGCAGGCGGCCCCTGTCACGGTCAAGAATTTCCTCGGATATGTCGAGGCAGGATTCTATGATGGTACGATCTTTCACAGGGTCATCCCGGGTTTCATGATCCAGGGGGGCGGCTTCACAGAGAAGATGGCCAAAAAAGAGACGCGGGATCCAATCATCAATGAAGCCAGGAACGGCCCAAGCAATATACGAGGCACCGTCGCGATGGCCCGAAAACCCGACCCCGACAGCGCAACAAGCCAGTTTTTCATCAATCACAGAGACAACGATGTTCTGGACTATGTCGATGAAAAAAGTGCCGGATATGCCGTGTTCGGCAAGGTCACTGAGGGAATGGACGTAGTGGATGCCATCGCATCGGTAAAGACAACAACAGTAAAAATAACTCGAAACGGCATGGACGACACCATGGAAGACGTCCCCGCCGAACCTGTAACAATACAATCTGTAAAAGTTGTTCCGGAATAAGCTCAAGGTAATACTGCGGTTTTTCTGATTCTCTGTGCCGACATAAAGGACAAGTAGAACTCATTTAGGCCTTTAGCTTCAACTTGCTGACTGCCTGGTGGGCAAGTCGGGTCGGCTCCGGCAGGCGATACCTCACGGCACAGTCAAGAACGACTCTGACTGCATCTTCCAAGAGACACTTGTGCCCTACCGAGACAAAGACCGGCTTGACATTCGTTCGGGTTCTTACAACCGCGCCAATTATCTCGGATTGTGTGTTCTGCTTTCCCTTTTTATCTTTTAACAGGCTGTAGGCCCCCTTTTCGAGCGGGGGCTCTTCATACGTTCCGGTCAGTCTGCTTTTGGCACAGCCGATTGTCGGTTGATCCTGGAACAGGCCGAGATGTGCCGCCAGACCAAATCGGCGGGGATGCGCGATGCCCTGACCGTCGATCATAAACACATCAGGCTGCTTTTGCAGTTTCTCAACCGCAGCGATGCATACCGGAGCCTCCCTAAAAGAAAGCAGACCCGGTATATAGGGAAAAGTTACCTTTCGCGAAGCACTTACCGTTTCCATAAGCTCAAATTTAGGCAGCCTCAAAACGACAACCGCAGCAATAATTCTGTCGCCGTCCTTGCTGAAAGCACAATCAATACCGGCTACCAGTTTCGGGCTTTCCTTTAAGCGCGTAAACTGCACTTTGCAGGCCAAGTCAGCCTGCACCTCTCTGGCCCGCGAATAAGACAAATTCCAGCTATGTAACTTCTGCGTTTCCATACAGGACTTAATCCAATTTAGCCAGCTTTTCTTCAAGGTCACCAACTGGTGTAAAGTACCACGTCCTGCCTATTTTTTGACTGGTGAGAAGGCCTCGATTCTCCAAGTTTAAAAGGTCAAGTCGGCTCGTCTGATAGACTACATTGTGGCTTGTTTGATGAGATCTGATCATGTACCGCTGATACGGATGTCGCAAGGCATGACTGATCAAAGCGCGCTGTCGATGGTTGAGCGCTGCAATACCACGGAGTTCTCGTTCAATCGCCCGTAGTCGTTCGGTTCTCCGCTTAATATACTCGTGAAGTTCTCTTATTGCTCGATGGATAACGTCCACGTGGTACAGAATGAAGTACGTCAGGTCGTTGTCGTCAGTTTCCGTATAAAGAAAGGCCCGACCATACTTCGCCGGTGCCTTTAAGATAACTTGGGAGATCGAGATAAACTCGAAGAGCCAATAACCGTGACTAAGCATTGACCAGTAAAACAAAGCTCTCGCTACTCGGCCATTACCGTCAACAAATGGATGGTCGTAAGCGAGCCAAAAGTGTAAAATAATCGATCGAATTACAGGATGTATAAAGCCACTAGTGTTTTTGCAATTGGCAAAATCGCACATGGCCGCCATTCTGCTTTTGAGCTGTTGGGCAGGAGGTGGATCATGAAAGACTTCATTGTACATGTCACCAACAACGATTCGCTCGTTGGCTTTGCGAAAACGTCCCGCTGCCGATTTGTCCCTGAGAGTTTTGTCAGTTATTATGTGGTGAATATGAAAGATCAACTCTCTGGTCAAAGGTTCATTTTTAAGCTTCCCAATGCGTCGCATGGTTTGAAAATTATTGAGAATCATTTGTTCGCTCTTGTCGCGGGGGGGTCGGCCCGTTTTGATCATCTCCTTTGCGATCTCACGCGTAGTGGCGGCTCCTTCAAGCTGACTTGAAGTAATCGCTTCTTGGATGAGTGAGCTTACATAATACTGGTCTTTTGTGTCCGGATTCGTAATCGGTTCCGGCATCCGGATGAAGCCCCCGGCACCCTGATCTATTTTGTGAAGCATTTCAGGGACCGGATCTGCAATCAAGTATTTGAATAGGGTGCCATTCTTATCATGCAAGGGAACGGCTTTGAATAGAAACTGCCGTTCTCGTTTCAAGGCATACCACCACTCTTCGTGGGAATAGCCTTCTGGAGGCTGGTGATAGCGCAGTTTGTCCCAATGTAAATATCTCCCTGCGGTTGGAAGGCCTTTGATCAATTCGTAAATCCGAAAGAAACGCTCTGGATCATCTCTGATTTTCTCCCAAATCACATCCTGTTTAGGAGGTTGTTTCGGCATCTTCACCCGGTTAGCCCCTTTAATAGAAACCGCTTATGCAAATACTGATTATGTACTAATTTATTAGAATTTAGTATATAAACTCTTCCACCCCCTGTCAAATACTAATTTTAAACATTTTAGTATTAAATTAGTATAACAGAGACCTATTTCGATTACGCCTATAATATCGCCCGCCTCAGCAGAAAACAAGGGATTTCAGACGACCAAAAAACACCTTTTACCTTTCCGATGTGTTGTGCTACAATAACCAATTTGTGTTAATGTCGATTTTTTGCAATATTGTTACTTGAGGTCAGTAAAGAAGTAAAATGGCCGGGAAAGCAGAAAAAGCTATTAGAATTACAGGTGCCTCCGAGCACAATCTCAAAAATATCAGTCTGAGCATCCCTCGTGATAAACTGGTGGTCATTACAGGCATCAGCGGCTCGGGAAAAAGTTCGCTCGCTTTCGATACGATTTATGCCGAAGGGCGCAGGAAATATGTCGAGTCACTGAGCGCCTATGCCCGGCAGTTTCTCGAACAGATGCAGAAACCGTCCGTCTCCGACATCACGGGTCTGCCGCCGACGATTGCCATCGAGCAGCGAAGCGCCAGTCACAATCCTCGCTCGACCGTAGCTACCACCACTGAGATTTATGACTACTTCAGAGTGCTTTTTGCCCGCGCTGGCAAGCCCCACTGCTGGGTTTGCGGCAAAGAAATCACAAGCCAGCATTCCTCCCAGATCGTCGAGTCAATTCTTTCCCGGCCGGAGGGTACGAAAATCCAGATATGTGCACCGCTGGTTCGAGGCAAAAAAGGCGAGCATAAGGATATTTTCGCCCATATACAGCGAGAAGGCTTCGTGCGTGTCAGGGTGGACGGCACGATTTACGATGTACGTAATGTGCCGGCTCTGAATAAGAACAAAAAGCACAATATCGCAGCGGTAGTCGATCGGTTAATCCTCAAGGATGCAATTCGCATCCGGCTGGCCGATTCGGTAGAGACGGCGCTGAAATTAGCTGACGGTGCGCTTCTCGCATTGGTGCAGGAATCCAAAGCGGACAAAAAAAACGGCGGTGACGGAAAATGGAAAGAAACGATCTACAGCGAAAATTTCGCCTGCCCAAAGCACCCACAGGCAAGTCTCGAGGAGCTATCGCCCCGGCTGTTCAGCTTCAATAGTCCCTATGGCGCCTGCAAAAGCTGCGACGGCCTCGGGACCATTCTGGAGTTTGACCCCGACCTGATTGTGCCGGACAAAAGCGTCTCGCTGGAAAACGGCGCTATCGACGCCTGGCGTAAAGGCGGAAAGAGAATGAATATTTTCTACAACAGACTCGTTAAACGGTTTTGCAGGAAGATGGGTATCAGCAAATCAATACCATTCAACCAAATACCGGAAAAATACAGAACGGTTCTGATGTACGGTACGACCCCAGCCGACGTGAAGAAATACGGCGTGTCGTTTGAAGGAGTGATTCCAAATCTTAACCGGCGATGGGAAAACACAACCAGCGAATACGTGAAAACCAGATTGACCAGCTATTTGTCACAGCACCCCTGCCGGGGTTGCCAAGGCGCCAGGCTTCGGCCCGAGGCGATTGCTGTTACTATCGGGGGCAAGAGTATCAATCAACTGACCGCTCTTAGTATCGAAAAAGCACAGGCTTTCTTCAAGAAGCTGAAATTAGACGAGGAACAGTCACTGATTGCCGCCGCGGTGTTAAAGGAGATAAAAGCACGGCTTAAATTTATGTTCGACGTCGGTCTCGGGTACCTGACCCTGGACAGGATGAGCAGCACCCTTGCCGGCGGAGAAGCCCAGCGAATCCGCCTGGCCACGCAGGTTGGAAGCGGGCTGGTCGGGGTCTGCTACGTGCTCGATGAGCCGACAATAGGCCTGCACAAGCGAGACAACAACCGATTGCTGGGAATCCTAAAACGGCTCACCCGGTTAGGAAATACGGTAATTGTAGTCGAGCACGACGAGGATATTATCAGATGCGCCGACCATATCATCGACATCGGCCCGGCCGCCGGTACACATGGCGGTGAACTCGTCGCAAAGGGCAGCCTCAGTGACATTACCGACTGTGAAGATTCACTGACGGGCGATTACCTGAGCGGCAAAAAGAGTATCGCCCTGCCGGTAAAAAGAAGACGTTACAATCTGAGAAAATGTATCGAGGTAAAAGAGGCTGCCGAAAACAACTTAAAGGATATCGATGTTAAGTTTCCGCTCGGCGCCTTTACCTGCGTCACGGGTGTCTCCGGCTCCGGCAAGAGCACTCTGGTCACCGAGATTCTGCTCAAAGCCCTGAAACGCCGGCTCTATCAGTCTCGCGGAAAACCCGGCAGGCACAAAACTCTTCTTGGCACGTCGCAGATTGACAAGGTGATAGAGATCGATCAGTCACCTATCGGAAAGACGCCGAGAAGTAATCCGGCAACATATACCGGGGCCTTCGACGTGATCAGAAAACTGTTCAGCATGACGCGTGAGGCGAAAATTCGAGGCTATAAACCAGGACGATTCAGCTTTAACGTCAAGGGCGGACGCTGCGAATACTGCAAGGGACAGGGCACAAAAAAAATAGAAATGCACTTTCTGCCGGACGTTTACATCACCTGCCAGAGCTGTAAGGGCAAAAGATATAATCCGGAGACCCTCACAGTGACATACAAAGGCAAGAATATCGCTGACGTGCTCGATATGCGGATTGAAAAGGCACTGGCTTTCTTCGCAAACTTCCCAACGATTGTCCGGATATTACAGACATTAGCCGATGTCGGGATGGGCTATATGCAGCTCGGCCAGGCTTCGACGACTCTCTCCGGCGGCGAAGCCCAGCGAGTCAAACTCTCGGCCGAACTGAGCAAGGCGGCGACGGGGCACACCCTGTATCTGCTCGACGAACCGACTACGGGGCTGCACTTTGCCGATATTCACAACCTCTTGAATGTGCTTCAGCGGCTGACAGATTGCGGCAATACCGTTGTCGTCATCGAGCACAACCTTGACGTAATCAAGATGGCGGATTATATAATAGATCTCGGCCCCGAAGGCGGCGAGGCCGGGGGCAAAGTGGTCGTCACAGGAACGCCTGAGCAAATTGTCAAAAACAAAAACAGCTATACAGCCAAATTTCTGAAAGAGAAACTCGATAACAGTAAACGGTGAGGCGAACGATATAATGTGGGAATTCCGATTGCGTAATACTGCGGATTTGAAACGATTAAGCAAGCAACTCGGCGTTAACGTTCAGGCGATCGAGGACGTTTCGATTTTGACCGAACCCGTGCAGATTGGAGAATTAGTAATACCGAACTCGCTGGCGGTGCATCCGATGGAGGGCTGCGACGGCGATTCCCAGGGCCGACCGGGAAAGCTGACGCTCCGGCGATATGAAAGATTCGCTGCAGGCGGCGCAGGTCTGATCTGGGCGGAGGCCACAGCGGTTGTCCCTGAAGGCCGAGCTAATCCGAGACAATTATGGATTAACGAAAAGAACAAGGACAGTTTTGCCGCAATGGTCAAGATGATGCGACAGGCTGCCGCCAAGGGCATGGGACCAGGCCACAAGCCCGTCATTGTGCTTCAGTTGACTCATTCGGGCCGGTACAGTAAACCGGAAGGCAAGGTACATCCAATCATCGCTCAACGCGATCTGTACCGTGATCCACTAGCACCCCAGCCAAAACCTGATCCAAATAGAAAAAGCAGGATACCGGACGATTGGCCTCTTGTGACGGACGAATATCTTGACAAGCTCCAGGATGCTTATGTCAAGGCGGCAAGAATCGCCTTCGAAGTCGGATTTGACGCCGTCGATGTCAAGTCCTGCCACGGATACCTGATCAACGAGCTTTTCGGCTGCCGCAGCAGGAAAGGAAAGTACGGCGGCTCGTTCGAGAACCGAACGAGACTTCCGCTGGAAGTCATCGATAAGATTCATCAAGAACTCGGCGAAGATGCCGTCGTTGCGATGCGCCTTGGAATTTACGATGCGATTCCTTATCCTTACGGCTGGGCCGTCGACAAGGATGATTATACTAAACCGGACCTGACCGAGCCAAAGAAGCTTATCGGGCTCTTGCGGCAGCGGGGCCTCGGGCTCATCAATGTCACGATAGCGAATCCATATTACAATCCGCACGTGGGCAGGCCTTTCAATGAAACGATTGTGGGCGGATACGAGGAGCCGGAACATCCGCT
>DAOVMB010000242.1 GCA_030630905.1 Sedimentisphaerales bacterium | reverse complement strand
TTTGCCGAGCAGTGCTACCAGAAAAGGGAAATGCTCAAAGAAAAGCATGGTCGTAAAGAGCAGAAGACGGTGGCTCCGGGCCGCATAGATATCCGCTCCGTCCCAGCGTCCAGACACGGTGCCGAATCTCACAGGCAAATGAAACGCTGACTCCTTTTGTGCTTGTAGTGCGAACATTAGAAAGGTTGACAAATGGCTAAAGCGCCAGCCAGGGTGACGTTGCCCGGAAGTTTATATCAGAAGAACGGGCACTGGTGGTGGAAGGTCGAACTGCCCGGTGAGGACAAATCCAAAGCAAGGGCACTCAAACCTGCCGGCTCGCGGTGTGCTACGACAGATTATCAGGAGGCTGAAGAGGTTGCTCGCGAGATGTGGCGGCTTGCCATCGAGGCCGAAGCGCAAGCAAGGATAACAGCAAAGGCTATGGCTAAGGCGGAAAAGGCTAACGCAAAAATCCGGGCCGAAGCTGCCGATGCGATTGAAAAAGCTAAGGCCGAGTGTGAAAGAAAGATCAAGAAAGGCAAACGCGCGGTAGCAAGGGCGGAGAAAAAGGCAAAAGCTCAATCCGAAGCAAGATTAAGGGCCGAGGAGGGATACAGGATCGAGGCTGAGCAGGTGGAAGAGCAATACGCCTCAGAAATAGCAAAAATAAGGAAGACTATCGAGCAAGCCAAAGTAGAATTAGAAGAAAAAAACAGGGCTTACAAAGAGGCTCTGGCCGAAGCGGAGGAAAATGCAAGGGCCGAAGCGAAGTTGAGAGTTGAGGCCGAACAGCGGGCCGAATCAGAAGCTCAGGCAAGGGCAGAGGTTGAGGCGAAACTGAATGAGGTGCTTGATAGTATGGATAGGATCGGCACATGTGAATGCTGCGGCAAAAAAGATGTTCCGGGAAATGATCTGTCTAAAATCGATTCAGGCCAACAGCTCTGCCCCGATTGTCTCAGGATGATGAGGGGATAAAGTGACGGCGAAGAATTATATGCATCCGATTCTCAAATAGAATTGATCAAATCAGCACATTTTCTTTAAGAGTTCTTTTCTGGCCCGAACTCGCAGTTTGGCGTTTTCGTAGCGTCGTTTTTCCTGGTCCGTTTCGGGCAGTATCGGCCGAGCGGGCGTCGGCTTCTTGTTTTCATCCAGAGCGACAAACGTCAGGTGGGCTGTGGTCGCGATGACTTCCTCGCCGGTATATGGATCTTCTCTGGTGACTATGACGCCCACTTCCATTGACGAGCGGCTGACGTAATTTACAGATGCCCTTAAGGCGACGTGGTTCCCGATACGAATCGGCTCTTTGAATGCCAGCGAGTCGATGCCGGCGGTGACGACTTCTTTGCCGCAGTGACGTTGTGCCGCCATCGCAGCGACCATGTCGATCCACGCCATGATCACACCGCCGAATGCCGTGCCGTGAGGATTCGCCTGATGGGGCATAATCAGATAGCGTGTCTCGACAGCGCTTTCTTTGGGACTTTTACCTTTTTCGTTTGTCATCTTTTTTGAAATCCAGGAAATATGTTCAGAACTCAACTTTGGGCACTTCGGTTTTTGCCTGCTCGGTGGCCTCGAAGTAATCGACCTTTTCCACGCCGGCCTTTTTGCAGAAAAACGACCCGAAGAATTCCCTCGTGTAAGAATTCAACAGCTTGGCCGCGTCGTTATACCGTGTGCGGGCGACTGCTATCCGGTTTTCAGTACCTTCAAGTTGGGTCTGAAGGTCTCGGAAGTTTTCGCTGGCTTTTAATTGTGGATAGTTTTCTTGCAGCATCAAAAGGCGGGACAAAAATCCGGAGAGCTGATTGGACGCTTCAATTTTGCCTGCCCTGTTGCCTGCCTGAAAATATTTTTCCCTGGACTTGGCTATGTTCTCGAACAGCTCTTTTTCGTGCTCTGCGTATCCTTGGACGGTAGTGACCAGGTTGGGCACAAGGTCGAGCCTTCGCTGCAAAGCGGCGTCAATATCCGCCCAGCCCTTTTCAGCGCCCTGTTCGAGGTTGACCGCTTTGTTATAGCTGCTGACGTACCATCGGAAAACTCCCAGCCCGACAAGAAGTATAACAATCAGTATTGCAACAAGGACGACCCATGTTTTTCCGAAGTTTCTCATTTCCTTTTCCCCTTATTAAATTCTGAGTTCTAAATTTCCTTTCACCAGCCTCCGCTTGCACCGCCACCTCCGAATCCGCCGCCCATTCCACCTCCGAACCCACCGAAACCTCCGCCGAAGCTGCCTCCTCCGAAAGAGCCGGACCTTCCATAGCCGCCGTGGCCTCCGAACCCTCCCATCATGAACGGCAGGAAGAACAACATTCCCATTCCTCTGCCTCGTCCACTGAAAATCAGGAGCATGAAAAACAAGATCGGCAGTACGCTGCAACAGGGCAGGCCTCTTCTTCTGTTCCTGACCGGAACAGGCGTGACTTTGGGCATGCCGGTCAAACTGACGCCGGCCTCAGAGGAGATTCGCTGGATGATTTGCAGATTGGCCTGGTAGATTCCCCGGCTGTAGTCTTCTTTTCTTAGGTAGGGCACGAGGACTTCTCTGCCAACGCGGCCACAGTATTGGTCCGTAACGAAACCCTCCAATCCGTAGCCGACCTCGAACCGCCACTTTCGGTCATTCTTGGCAAGAACGAAAAGCATGCCGTTGTCTTTGCCTTTTTGACCGAGCTTCCATTTTTCGACTAACTCGATTGAGAATTGTTCGATCGGCAGGCCCCCGGTTGACAGCACTGTCAGGACTATATATTGGGCTCCGGTCTTTTGCTCTAATTCCTGCAGGACTCCGTTGAGCGAACGCTCGTCGGAGTCGTTTATCACGTTGGCGTAATCCTCGACGTAGTGGCGCGGCATCGGCAAGTCGGCCTGTCCGTAGCCGGTCGCGGATAAAGCCGATAGTATCGACAGCGTTAGTATTAACCTGGAATTGAATCGTAGCATAATCAGACCTTAAGCTTATCAACAATGCCGGCAAGCTGCTCGACTGCCGAGTAAACCGATTCGAATGTGTTTTCCATTTCAGTTTCGCTCAGGCGAATCTTTTCGTGCCGCCATTTTATCGCTGACGTCAAAGTGTCCGTGTTGATTGAATACTCGTCTGCCGCTTTGACGAATGTCGCTTCGGCCCGTGCGGTCCGGTCGATGTCTTTCAACCAAAGCATGGCTCGCAGCAGCGGCGCCATTCCTCTTGCCGTCGAGATGAGAATGTCACGGACGAGCTTCTTATTGGCAGCCGCGGCGATGTAGCCCTGCCTGAGACGGATCAGCATTGCTTTGAACTCACGCTCGCATTGAAGCCGAACGTCTTTTTTGTCGAAGGCCAGTGAGGCAAATGGATCGTCGCCCATGATCGTCTCATGGGCCAATTGAAAATCCAGAAACTCGACACCGAAGACATCTCGTGACCGCTTGATGTAGGATTGCGTCATAAGCAGAGGCGGCGATATTTTCTTTCTTCTCATCGGCTTTGCCAGCGAGGCAACGGTGTTAAGCGAGGCCAGGGTCTGCCTGCCGAGGACCAGTACGGTGTTAATGTCACTCTTTCCGGGCCGGAAATCCTCCGTCAGGCTGCTGCCGACAATCGTGATGCTCTGCAGGTTGTCGCCGAGAGCAGTTAAAAGCCTCTCGGCGAAGGCTTTTACAGAATCGCGAATCTGCACGTGCAGGGCGTCAACTTTGAAGTTGGTTTTGTTTTCAGTCATTTTGCTTTCACCTCTCGGGTTTCCGGGCCACTTTTAGGTAATTTGCGATCCGTTGGCCGCCGTGTTAATGGCAAGTCGCTACATCGCGATAATACGGTCGATTCGTTCGGACAGATCCGCCAGGTAAGCTTTGTCGCCGCCGCGAAGTTCCGTGGTCAGGAAACCATCGTAGCCGACCTCATCCAGCGCGAGCCGGACCTGTTTCCAGTTCACGTCGCCATCAAGCAGGTTAGTCCATTTATAGCCATTGCGTTTGAAGTCTTTCAGATGGATCTTGACGATGCGTTTGCCCAGCGTGCGGATCCAATCCTGTGAGTAGCCGTAGAGAATGACGTTGCCGATATCGAAATATGCTTTAAGCCACGGGCTGTCGAACTCATCGACGTAACGCGCGAACTCCAGCGGACTGAGCAGGAATTTGTTCCATACGTTCTCGACGGCGATGACTATGCCGAGCTGCTCGGCCAGCGGCAGGAGTTTGCGGATATGCTCCTGTGAGCGTTTGTAGGCATCGCCGTAACCGACGTTCTCATTGACAACCGCGGGCACGAGCAGGACCGTTTCGGCGCCGAGCGCTTTTGCGCTTCGCAGTGCTGTTTCCATGCCGGCCAGACCTTTGTCTATGACCTTGGGATCGGGATCGGAAAACGGTGCACCCCAGCCGCCGTAGACAATTGAATGAATCGGAACGCCAGCTTCACGCGCCAGTTTGCCAAGCTGCCGTGCCGCATCGAGGTCCTTCATTGGAGAACCCTCAATGCCCTCGAATCCACACTCTTTCGCTAACTTGAATTTGTCCGCATTGGAAAGGTTTTTGGGTAACATCCCCAATTGTAGCGCCTTGCGCAATTTGGTTCCTTTTTGACCGGCTTGTGCTGCGATTGACCGGCCTAACAGCCCTGTTGCAACTGTAGCCGTAGCGGCGTATTTCAAAAAACTCCGGCGTTCCATTATACGGTCTTTCATGAGTCTATCTCCAACCTGTTACATGTGTCTGATGGTTATTACATTACGCATTAGCCTGCACCTATCTTAACATTGCTCTTATAAGGCTTTTGGCAATATACCAGTTTTCCTGAAGAATCCAAATCGAAAAACTGAACTTAAATTCTACACGGCAAGTTTTACATAAAGCGTCTGACTGGGCAAGGCCAACTCAGTTTTCTTGACATCAAACCGCTTCATAATCCCTAAATTGGCTTTGATTGGGTTTGTTTTCTCGCCGCCTCAAAGCATGAAAATCTTCATAATCACCTTTCATATAAGACTTTGTGCTAATTTCACCCTACCGAAAATTGGCTTTGTTTTTTC
>DAOVMB010000010.1 GCA_030630905.1 Sedimentisphaerales bacterium | reverse complement strand
GTCCATCCCTAACAATGGACCTTTATTATTTATCGGTTCCGCCAGCCCGTTTAATACCCTGCCCAGGATACTATCGCTCAGGGTAATATGGCGTGGGGTGGTCAGGGCAGTTACCGTATCGCCCGGTGATATGCCCTCTATATGCTCCAGCGGCAGCAAAATAAGATGGTCGTTCTGAAATCCGACCACCTCAGCCATCACTCCCCGACCATCGCGAATCCGGATACTGCAAAGCTCTCCCAAACCTATTGCCGGGCCGGTAGATTCAACCGTCTGTCCGGAAACCCGCACCACAAAACCCTGGCAATCCAGCAGATTTACATCACGCAGCGCAGAGTGAAATCCCTCAAAATCAATCTTGTTGTCTAAAATCTCACTTGTAGCCATAATTCAATTTGCCTTCTCAAGCGCTTTGCCGATTCGTTCCAGGTTGTCATCGATCAGCGATTTGATAATCCCTTTCGGGCTTTCAAGTAAACATTCCGCCTGCCCGATATTGGGATCGGGAATTAACTTAATGCCGGCTAAAACACCACCCGGCTCGTCTCGCTGAGCCTTCTGGTATTTTTCAAGATCTTCAGGATTCAAATGCACTATCACATCCTGGCTACTCGGTGCATTTTTGAGGGCTTCTTTGATGATGGATTCTATTTCGTAGTCCCCATTTTCCACTTTTTGCACCAAAATCTTCCTGGCGATTTCGACCGAAAGCCTGGCGATTTCTTCTCTGTGTTCGACATACAATTTGTCGCAAAACTGATTGAGCCTGGCAATCACACCGTTGAGTGCCTGGCAAGCTTGCGTAAAAACAGCTTTCTGAGCTTCTAAATCTTGTATTGGAATTTGCTCGGTATTAGCTTCCGAATCAACTCGGCCAGGATTGGACATTTTACTCCCAACACCACCGGCATAATCATCCAGGACTTTTGCTGAGATAATCGGCTTATTAAGATTGACTGTAAGTGTCTGTGACATTTTGCTATCGCCCCGTCACCCTTAGTGTACCTTCCTCATTAGCCTCTCGAAGCGGCTTGACGACTTCTTCTCTCGCATCAAGAACTTCTTTTTCCAGCGGCTCCTGCATCAATGAGATTTCTTCATCAAGCATCGAAACCGCCCGATCTGATATATTCGAGCGTATCTTTTGAGCAACATCTTCATCCGCCCCATAAAGCGCCAAAGCTAATTTTCCAGAGTCCACACTTCGCAGCGCCTCCTGCAAAGACCTGTCCGCTACCGACGTTATATCTTCCCACGTTATCATCAAACGTTTTACCATAGCGGCCGTTTCCTCGTCATTTTTGCCGATCTCATCAAGCATTGGATCTCGCATATCTTTTTCCAGGCCGCTAAGCACAATAGCCAGTTTTCGTAGAGTTTGCTCCGGCTTCTCCACGAGGGTTTCTCCCTTGAAACTCTTCAGCCGTTTGGTAATCGTAGATGCCATTCGCTGTCTCACTCCACCGCCCATCAGTTCCGGATTCGTCATTTTACACACAGCCTTAAGACGAGCTTCTTCGTTCAAGAGTGACAGAACCTCCTGGCTTTTCTTCGGAGGCAGTTCCGACAATATCACTGCAATCGTTTGTGGGTGTTCGCCATCGAGCGCAAGAACCAATTCGTCTGTGCTGGCCTGACGAATATCCAAAAACAAATCCTTTTGCTCTGTAGCTTTTTTTACCTGCGATTGAATTTGCTCGACCTTCTCTTTATCAAGAACGTTTACAAGCATTTCGTTGATAAAAGCCTTTACACTAAATTTCTGGCTTTGCTCCTGCAGAAGTTTGTTACAGAACTCTCGGGCGATCTTAGCTTGTTCTTTAACATCCCGCTGCTCCGATGCATCGATTCTGGCAAGCTCTATTGCAATCTCTTGAATCTCATCGGCTTCAAGTCCCTTGAGAAGCTCAACAGCAGTTAAAGTATCCAGACTCATCAGTAACATTGCAGCCTTTTGTTTACCCGACAATGCCATATACTTAGTCTCCGTCTTTCATGAATACAAGTTCGCTTTTCTCGTTCATTTCGCGCAAAATCCGGACAATCCGGCCTCTGGCATCTTCAATATCTTCATTCCCTGGAGCCGATATAAGTGACGCCTCCTCATCTAAAGCGGCAACGGCCCGCTCAGAGAGATTAGACCTTATTTTTTGTATAATCGCTTCATCTGCCTCGTGTAACGCTAACGCCAGTTTATTTGCATCAACTCCTCTCAAAACCTTTTGCAGAGATCTGTCCGTCACGTGCGGTATGTCCGCCCAAATTATCATTAATTCTGCAACCATTTCACCGGCCCGGCGGTCTTTGCCATGTATCGCATTGAGCAGGCCATCCCGAATCTCTTTACCGAGGTCTCGCACAATCACAGCTACTTTCCTCAAAGACTGTTCGGACCAGGACGGCAAAAGCTTGTCAGCGCCACCGGCGGTGATAGCTTCAAGACGTTCGCAGACCGCTTCTGCAATTAATGCCTTTGCTTCTGCCGTCATCTTCTTACAACTGCTCATCCTGCCGGCAACACTGACCCTGGCGCCCCCATCCAAAAAGTTAAGCACCTCCATCATTTTTTTTGCCGGCAATTCCGATAAGACTACTGCAATAGTTTGAGGATGCTCATACGCCAGAACCAAAGCTAAGGTTTGCGGATCAGCGGAACGAATAGATATGAAAGGATCACGGTTGCACAAGACTTCCTGTATCCGGGCCTGAATCTGCCCTGCTTTCTCTTGGCCTACCGTACTTTTTAGCACTTCGTCGAGAAAACCATTGAGCTGAAATGTTTCCCTTACCTTCAACGAACGGTGGAACTGCCGTACAATTTTGGTGCTCTTCCTGCTGCTCTTAAAATCGGCGTCATCCAGATATGCCAGCTCTACCGCCAATTCCTGGACGACCTCAGCATCGAGACCCTTTACCAGTTCCGCAGCAGTAGCGGCATCCAGGCTCATCAACAACATTGCAGCTTTTTGTTTACCCGTCAATGCCAATTATCTACCCCCCTTTTTCTTCAATCCAACTGGTAAATAATTGTTTGACACGTTCGGGATTATTCTCCAAAGCACTGGCTATCTGTCTGCGTAATACTAACGGCTCCGATCCACCCGGAAGAAGACCGGTTGCGCCCTCACTTCCGGGAAGCTGCTCGGTCCCGGCTTCCATTTTCGCTTTTTTCTTTGCACCTCTGAACATGCGAAGAACAAGCAGGGCACACACAGCCATAATCCCCAACGAAGCCTGGCGTGCGATCGCTACGAAATCAAGCCCGGCCGATAGCTCTTCGTCCAGCAGGGTCTCGGTCGAACGTTGAAATTTAACGTTAACGACTTTAAGCGAGTCTTCACCTGTAAGATCCAGACCGAGCGCATTTTCAATGAGTTTCTCCACATCATTAGGATCCATTATCGTTGTAGTCTGTCCGCCAGCCTGGGCTTCATTCACATCAGCCGGCGACAAGTCAACAACGGCCGCAACCGACAGAGATATTATTTCGCCGGGTAAAATGACCTCCTGCGTAACAGTCTTGCCGATCTGGTATTCGGTCAGAATTATTTCATCCTTCTTCACGCTGCCCGGCAGGGCCGGCTGGCCAGCAGCTTGAGCAGTACTAGCCCCAGTGTCCGAGTTCGTCGTAATCTCTTCCTTTGCGGCGACTCCCTTTGGCTCATACTTTTCCGTTATGGTGCTAACGCTGTTCATATCAATGACAGCATGAATCCTAACTTTTGCTCGGCCGGGTCCCAGGACAGTAGTGAGCATCTCCTCAACCTTGTCCTCCAAATTCTGCTCCACCCTTTCCCTGTAATCCTGAACGGTGCCGGCCCCACCGGCCATAGTCTGGTCCGACTCACTGGAAAGAAGACGTCCCTGGCTATCGATCACGGTTACATTTTCTGAGGTAAGCCCTTCAACACTGCCGGATATCAAATGTGTAATCGCCGCTATATTCAAAGCGCTCAATCTGTAACCCGGTTTTAATCGAAGGACTACAGAGGCAGTGGTTTTCCCAGCCTCAGATGTAAAAAGTGTTTGTTCCGAGCTTACTATGTGGATCCGGGCGTAATTTACGCCGTCGATCATCTGGATGCTCTTGGCAAGCTCCTCCTGTAGCGCCCGCTTAAGATTAACGCTTTGAACAAATGGGCTGACGCCGATTTTTTCATTATCAAATATCTTGTAACCACCCTGCCCACCTGCCGGAAGCCCCTCTTTTGCCATATCCAGACGTAGCTGATAGACCTTCTCTTTTGGAACGTAGATGCTTGTTCCGCCGTTTCGCAGTTCATAAGCAATGCCCTTTTCACCGATTTTATCTGTAATCTGAGCGGCTTCTTCGGGAGCAAGTTCCTGGTACAGGATTCTCATGTCAGGCTTGCGTGCCCAATGGACAAGCAAACCACTGACAATTATGAATGTCAGAACAATCGCAACAAGAAGAGCCCGCTGAACCAGACTTACCTTTTCCCAAACTGCTCTTATCTTTTGGACAAAGCCCATGAAATCCCTTCGCAAATTGATTATTCCCAGCCGGAGAAAGCACGAATCATCAACAACGAATCGCAATCAATTACAATGGCATATTCATCGTTTGTTTGTACGCTTCGATTAGCTTGTTTCTTACGCCCACAAGAAGCTTGAAACTCATATCAGCTTTAGCCACCGCAGAGACCACAGAGGTAATATCCTCGTTCTTGCCGGACAATAAATCTTTGATAGACATATCCGAAGACTGTTGAAGATCATCGACCTTGGATATGTAGTTCCCGGCAGCCTTAATAGTCTCAGCAAAGGCCGATTTCTTGTTATCGGCAATTCCAAGAGAGCCAGGACCGGTTCCCGGTTTTATAGGGTTCAGCGGCCCGGTCACATTTGCATTTACATTGATCATCAATTATTCCCTAATTTATCGAAGTAACTCGAGTGTGGTTTCAAGCATTTGTTGATAACGTTTCAAAACCGCTATATTAGCCTGATACATACGTGTCGCAATATTAAGATTCATCATCTCAACGGGCAAACTGACGTTCGGCATAGCGACATATCCGCCCTCATCCGCCAGAGGATTGCCCGGATCCAGAACCTTGAGAAAGTCACTCATATCCGTGACTATTTTATCCAGTTTGACGCCGCCGAAATCACCATCCGATTTGAACGTAGCTTCAAGCCTGCGATAAGGCTCGCCCTTGCCGGCATCGGATGTGCGGGCATTAGCAATATTCGATGAAATCACTTTCATCTGTTCGCCCTGTACCCGTAAACCCGAAATCGCTATATCTATAGGACCGAAGCTATTGTCAATCTCCATCTGACGTATTCCTTTTCTCGTTCCTTTCTGATCCCGGTTTGACTCGAAAACACCGGCAACCAAAAATGGGAAACTACTTTACATTTATTGCTAACTCAATTTGGTTGTACTTCTTGCTGAGAAGTCGAATATACGCTTTGTGGCGAAGCGTATTCTTTATCATTTGCCCCACTTCGACTTCCAAATTGACGTCATTACCGTTCGATTTTACAGGTGTCTGTTTAGGCTGGTAAATTTGTGCCTCTACTTCGCTAAGGTCAAACTCCCCGGACGAACGCAGGCACTTAGCAAGCAACTCTTCAAATTTGACATCAATTCTGCGGTATCCGGGTGTTTCGAGATTGGCAACATTATTGGCAATCGCTTTCTGGCGAAGAGTCTCAGCCTTAATGCCGGCATCAATTAGGTCCACTATACTTTCTGTTTTGGACATCAGAAGTTCCCAAATATTTATACACAAACCTTGCCTGCTCAATAAAACAGCAATAATCGTGCCAAATGCTTTTGACCGGTCATTTTCAGCTTGTTAATCCCTGCCATGTCCCCAAAAAGCCATTAAGTGCAATAAACACATTGTTGATTGGCAAATGTAATGTCAGGATTTTATACAAAAAGGAGCGTTTCTTGACATAACGGCTTGACCCGATGTTGCCCTATAGCTTACCCCTACTCCTACTTTGCAGAGACCAAACTCGCAAAATGAATCCCCCCTCTAAAACCAAACCGGAAATTATTACCTATGCACAGGAATATTTCTCCACTAACACAGCTGGCGGAAAATATTTCAAACCTGCCAATATATTTCCAATACCCATAAGTATTTTGTTTACAATTACTTGCCGCATAGGAATGTCCATCCCTCAAATACTGGCACATTAATTGCTCATATTAATTATTGACTCTATTATTAGTCTGTCAACTTCGATTAGGTAAGTTGTCATTCCGCACTTGATGCGGAATCCAGGATGCCAACGATTCTGGATTCCCGCTTTCGCGGGAATGACAAGCTACAGGATCAATCATGACAGAGTATTAGGTACTGCTATATGAATATCAACTTGTTAACAATCGATAGTACTTTGGCGGCAACAACGGGCAAAAGTTCAGTTCTACCAAAGTCTGATAAAATCAGAAATGTTGCAAAATTTTCTCTGACTCCGGATGATAAACAGCCGCAGGTCAACAGCCCTGAAAAACCAACGGCCGATAATATTCATGAGGAAATCCAGAACCGGAAAGAGCCTATTCGGAAATCACTGCAAGAGTTTAAGCAATCGATCCGCAAAAGACCAAAGTTCGAAAATCCCTGCGATGCTGAGAATAAAACAAAGTCAAAAGAGCAAAACGCAGCTTCCGGCACAATCAAGCAGCCGAAGAAGCAGCACAATTTAATAAAGAGATGGTTAGCTGAACACATTGTAGCCGTACAACAAGGCAAAGAAGGTACCGCCTCAAAAATTGAGCCGAAAGCCGGCCGGCAACTTGCCCAAATTATCGGTTACAAACGAAACTGTAAGCCCCCCCCTGTTACGGGACATGCTGTAAAGTCAGCCGAAATCAAACTTCTTCACACTACTGAAAAAGGCCAATTAGGACTCAAGACTGTTCTTCCTACAACATCTAATGGTCAAAATGGACTTAAAGCCGTCTTGCCTGACACGTCAAAGAGTATCCCTGCAGGCAAGAAACAGCCTGAGACGGGAAACAACACTGAGAAGGTCTCTGTATTAGCCAAGACAATCGCTGAGACAAAATCCGTAACCGAAAGGGGAAACACTAAAGAATTGGCGCCCGAAGTTCCTGCTAAAGAATTGGCTCCTGAAGTTCCTGGCAATACCGGCAAAAGCACAAACGTTTCCAGCGTAAAATCAGCGATAGAGAATATCAACCTGACAACAGTTCAGGCCAAAGCCTCGGAAACGCAGCCTCAGCCTGCCGGTATCGATCCGGAAAAGCCTGTGCCAACCGTAGAGAGTGAGGCAAAAACAACCGCTTCGCAAACATTCTCGAAATTGTTGAATCCCAACGGCAAAGAGACCATACATACCGGCAATAATCTCTCGGAAAATCAAAGCGTCCAAAAACTGAATATCGCGGCGGTCCAGGTTTCTACCGGCCAAACCAAAGACCAGGGCACTTCAACGTCCAACAAGAGCAACTCCCAAGGTTTTGAACAGATGCTCTCGCACAATACCTCCCAAACTGTAATTACAGAGCAGACCCCTGCCGCGGCAAAGAACACAACGACAGCAAATACGCCGGGCCAGACTTCTTCCAGCAACGTCTCGGCAGATGTTGGCAAGCAGATTCTTGAATCTATTCACAAATCCGCATCCCAGCAAGGCGCGGAAAAGCAGATCACAGTCCGTCTAAATCCGCCCGAATTGGGAAAGGTTTTCATAAGATTCCGGCAGCAGGACGCTGAGTTGACGGGCCTAATGGAGGTTAGTAAGCCACAAACAAGATTCGAGATTGAGCAAGCGCTACCGCAGATAATCCGCAACCTTGCAGATTCCGGCATTCAGATAAAGCGGCTTGAAGTTATGCTATCCAACGAGGAGCAACCAGGGCAAGGGACACTTGGAAACCAATCACTGCAAAGCGGCGGAACACATCAGCAAAATTCGGCAAACTCCGGGACGCCGGGAAACAATCCGGATGCCGACGAGAGCAATGAGTGGTTAGCAAGCAATAACAGCTATGATAACCTTTCCGAATTGCAAGAGGCATTTATTACTGACGGCTCCATCGACATGCTGATATGAAATGCAATCGCATCGGTTTTCACTTATTCTCGGAGCAGAAAGACCATACGAAGATGCCAACCGTTGCCGCAACTATGCTGAGGTTTACAGACTATGCGCCCACAAACTTTCATCGGAATCGCCCGATAATTTCGAAAAAATCCTCCTATTTTTTTGCTCTCTCCAACAATCCATCTACAATATCAGACTAAAATTCATCCGGATTACCGGTCCAATCGTTTTGCAGTAATTTCCATCAAAGAAACTCCTTAAGTCTCTTTCGTTCTGGCCGATAATGAGCATTGAAAGCAGACTTTACGGCGTGCTCGTTGTATGCCCAAGGTAATATTTGGGGGCTTTTTGACAAAGCCACAAAAAGAGTTGTCTGGTACTAACTAAATTAAGGAGTCAAAGACATGTTAGCAATTAAGAACAACATTATGGCGGGTAATGCTGCCAGGCACCTGGGCAAGGCGTATGACAGCTTGGCCAAGAGTGTCGAAAGGCTCGCATCAGGCCTCCGCATTAATAGTGCGAAAGACGATGCCGCAGGTTTGGCTGTACGAGAATTAATTCGTGCAGATATTGCCGTGTTGCAGCAGGGTTCGCGTAATGCCCAGGACGGCATTAGTATGCTGCAGACGATGGAAGGTGCGATGGCGGTTATGGATGATAACCTCGTCCGTATGGCAGAGCTGGCAGAGCAGGCAGCGACAGGTTCGTATTCTGCCGCACAGCGTACTATTATGAACGCTGAGTTTTCAGAAATGGCCGCTGAAATCGAAAGAATCGCCGGAGCCACAAAGTTTAATGACATCGCTATGCTTAACTCCAGTACCGGCACTGTTTCGATTCACGTCGGTACTACCAGCACGATTGACGTCAGCAAGGTCGATATGACTCAATCAGGCCTTAGCATTGAGACCGGTACGGGCAATTGGGCAATTAGTTCCAGCGATGACAACGCCTACGATGACAGCGATACGACAACTGTACTTTCAATTGTAGACGCGGCTACAAATGACTTCGCTATTACTATAACGTTTGACGGCGAGCAAGCCATAGACGTTGATTTTGTCGGTGCGGCTACTGCGACAACTTACACTCTTGACGCAATAGTTACTAAGATCAACGAAGCCTCTAATAATCCGAGCACTATGTATGATGGCGAAGGCAATTTGTTCGCTTATTCGGCTGCCTCGGTAGTAGAGACCTCCGATGGCGACTACAAATTGAAACTCGAAGCCCTAGACGGGACTGCAGCCAGCGTTACTATCACATCCGACAACGCACATACTGCAGGCGCTGTCCTCGGTATCTTCGGAGCTACATACACCGCCGCTGGAGATATGATGGGAGGCTCCCTGTTCCAGAAATACGATACGTCCCTGACGGATTGGGTGGATGATACTGCCGGTGGCGCCGGCGCAGGTCTTAATATTTTGACCACAACGGCTGCGGTTACTGCACTGGCTACAATTACCACTGCAATCAACACCAAAGACTCGGCACGTGCGACATTCGGTTATAAGATGAACCGTCTTGAAAGTACGATCGCGATTCTCGACATTCAGGCCGAGAACCTGATGTCTGCGGAAAGCCGAATTTCTGACGTCGATGTTGCAACCGAGATGGCAACGCTGACCAGAACACAGGTTCTGTCGCAGGCAGGTATCGCTATGTTGGCTCAAGCTAACACGATGCCTCAGATGGCACTTACGCTGCTTAGATAAACAGCTTTTGATTATTGAACGACCCCTCAGGGAGATGGCTGGCAACAGCCATCTCCCTATAAGTTAAATCTTAGCCGTTTCACGTCATTGCGAAGGAGCGAAGCAACTGCGGCAATCTCCTGGTTGCGAAAAAGAATAACAGTATAACTAAAATTAACGGAGTGATATTATGAGTGGCATCAAAACATATCAGGAAACCGCGGTTACCACCCAAAACAAAGGCAAGCTCATCGTTATGCTCTATGATAGTGCAATCAAATTCCTGAAGATGGCAATCAAAGAAATCGAAGCAAATAATCCCCAAAAAAAGGGCGAATACATTAGCAAAGCATTGGATATACTCTTCGAATTGAATAGCGTTCTGGATATGGAGGCCGGCGGCGAAGTAGCGACAAATCTGCGAAAGTTATATTTATTTATGGGTCGACACCTCACAGAAGCCAATACAGAGCAGGACACCGGCAAAATCGAAGAAGTAATCAAACTGTTAGAAGAGCTGAACCAGAGCTGGAAGGCAATTGCCTGACAACAATCACCTGCTGAAAAACAGCCGAACTGTATAAAACCCTGACACTCCCACCTCCTCAACAAGGTGCGAAACCGCATTATCAATCAATAACTGTTTAATTCATGCATCTGGCACAATTTTTGCTCCCACTTTTAATGTCGCGCCCCCTTAAAAGGTGCGCTTATTTAAACAGATATAACTATTTTAATAATGTCGGATGATTTTATGTTCATTTAGAGGCCGGTATGGCTAAAAAGAAGAAACCGTCTAAACGCAGAAAAATCAATAAACGCACCCCCGCTGTTAGTGGTCCGAAACAATATGAGTTTCATCGCTACGACGAATGGAGACCAAATATGCCCGACTGGCTCAAAAAAATTCGGGCACTTACAGATCATGGGGATATTATCCAGGCTCAAAAACTGCTGGTTGAAGAAGAAATTCAAGAGAAGCTGGCAAATATTAATGATAATGATACAAGAAGCAAGTTTTTTGTCCGCTGTGAAGTTGCTATGCTGCTGGACAGTACAGGTCAAGTTGAAAGAGCTTTACGTTATTACTCCGAAACACTTAAGATTGTAAATTGTGCCGGAGTGTATAATAAAATGGGGCTGTTGTATGCTAACTGCGGCCAAAACATACAGGCCATTGCTAACTTTCAAAAAGCCGAACAATTGGAGCCGGATGGTATATATATATGGATCAATCTTGCCAGATGCTTTATGAAGATCGGACGGACAGAAGAAACTCTAAGGTTATTAAGAAAAGCGATAAGTGTCGATCCACAATCCCGAGGAGCCTACCCAAACTTTCTTTATTGCCTTAATTATCTGATTGATACCAAAGCCACCGAGATTTTTCAAGAATCAAAAAAATGGGCTCAAATTCAGGCGCCGACAACGCTTGCTTTCACCAATCACGATAATTGCCTTGATCCGCACAGAAAACTGCGCATCGGCTATATCTCGCCGGATTTCAGAAAACATTCCGTAACATATTATTTTGAGCCTATCTTAAATGGACACGACAGAAATAAATTTGATATTTATGCTTATGGTGATATCGAAACGCCTGATAAGGTTACAGGAAGACTTGTTGAGAAATTTGATTTTTATCGTAACATAAAGGGAGTTGGCGATAAAGAGGTTGCCGAGCTTATCAGGTCTGATTCGATAGATATACTTGTCGATCTGGCTGGTCATACCGGTAGAAACAGACTTCATGTTCTTGCTTATAAGCCGGCTCCAATCCAGGTGAATTATCTTGGCTATCCAAATACTACGGGTATGCCACAGGTAGATTACAGGCTCACCGATGCTATTGCTGATACTCCCGACCAACAGCAATATTATACGGAGAAGCTTGTTTTTCTTCCTAACGGCTTTCTTTGTTACGATCCGGGCCAGGCACAACTGCCGGTAGAGGCTTTGCCGATGACATACAACAAATACGTCACTTTCGGCTGTTTTAACAATGTTAACAAGCTGAATCCCTTTATGATAAAGATCTGGGCCGACCTTCTCGATGCGGTTCCAAATTCGAAAATGATAATAAAGTTCAGGGAAGGCGAAGATTTACAGATTCGAGAGTATTACTACAACCTGTTCACAGAACACGGCCTTGAAAATGTTCACGAGAGGGTAACATTCTTCGGATGGTTAACGAACGCACAACACCTTGAACTTTACAATAATATTGACATTGCCCTTGACACATATCCCTACAATGGCACCACAACCACCTGCGAGGCACTTTTAATGGGCGTACCGGTTATAACCCTTGTTGGTTCCCGCCATGCCTCACGAGTTGGCCTTGATATTTTAAGTCGTCTCGACTTACCGTCTTTCGCTGCTCAATCTCCCGAAGAGTATGTCAAAAAAGCTGTTGCCCTTGCCGTAGAACCGGATGCTCTTACTCAGATACGTGCTACGATACGTCAAAGGCTTGCGGTAAGCCCATTGTGTAATTATGAACTTATCACCAATGACGTTGAAAATGCTTATCGCCAAATGTGGCAAGACTACTGCTGTTCTAAAGAAATTGAGATAAAGGAAATCAAATCTCAGGACGAGGTTGATTATAAACCTCAAGAATATTCAGACCTTGCTGTCATTGACCTTATCGCCGGCGACGACAAATTTCATCCGGCCGGCCAACGCACGAAAACTATAAAACGTGCCGCAGAAGCCCCCTGTAAATCGTCTTCGGATAAACCAAAACAGCGATTAAGCATAGATAGCTGGCAGCAACCTGGCTGGCTCAAAGAAGCAAACTCTTTTGTTAGTCAGGGAAAACCTGAAAAAGCAACTCAACTTTTAACTGAAGAATCGCTTGAAAAGCATATCGCAGCGGCATCACAGCATGAGAAGGAGTTTATAAGATATATAGCAGCAGGACTCTTACGACAAATCAAACAACCGCAAAGGGCCGAAATCCTGTACAAAGAGAGCCTGATATCTATGCCGAACAACCTCGCAATCTATAATGACCTTGCATTACTTTGTCAAAGCCAGGGCAGGATCAATGAGGCAGTGGAATATCTGGTAGCTGCAATTAGAATAAATCCTGACGAACCAAGGCTATGGGGCAATCTTGCGAGCCATCTGATGCAGTTAGGCCAAACCGAGAAAGCAATAGCGATTTTGCGGAAAACAGTCCAAAAGATGCCCGGCAAGAACTCTGTATATTCCAATCTTTTGCTCAGTATGCACTATGTGCCGGATGTTGACAGGCAAGGTATTTTCGAGGAATCAAAACGATGGGCGAAGAGTAATGCCCCTGTACATTTAGCAAGAACACGCCATAAAAACGACCCCGACCCGCATCGCAGGCTGCGAATAGGATACATTTCACCTGATTTTCGTGAGCACTCCGTAACTTTTTTCTTCGAACCGCTTCTCGATGGGCATAATCGAGAGGATGTGCAAGTGTATGGCTATGGTAGTGTAGCGGTTCCTGACGAAGCGACAAGTCGACTCAGGAAAAAGTTCGACATCTACCGCGATATTAAAACACTTACCGATAAAGAAGCCGCTAACTTAATTGAAAATGACGAAATTGACATCCTTGTAGATCTGGCCGGCCACACAGGCAACACCCGTGTTTACGTTTTGGCTCATAAGCCTGCTCCGATACAGGTAACCTGGCTTGGATACCCGGACACAACCGGTATGAGCCAGGTAGATTATCGAATCACCGATTCGATCACAGACCCTCCCGGTTCAGAGAAATTTTATACCGAACAATTATACAATTTGCCGGATGGCTTTCTGTGCTACGGTCCGGGCGAGAGAATGCCTCCGATGGCTCCTTTGCCTGCCATCAAAAAAGGGCATATCGCTTTTGGGGCATTCAACGAAAGCGGTAAAATAAATCCTGTCGTTATAGACTTATGGTCCAAAATACTAAAGGCAACGAAGGACTCAACGCTTCTACTCAAGTTCAAAGCCGGCAGGGATGATGAGTTTCGCCAGGTGTGTCTGCAGCAATTTGAAAAATCAGGAATCTCTCCGGAAAGGATAACTATCCGCGGATGGCTCAGCCTGCCGGATCATCTCAAATTATATAATCGGGTTGATATATCGCTGGATACGTATCCATATAATGGTACAACAACTACCTGTCAGGCACTTTTAATGGGTGTGCCGGTAATTTCTCTTACCGGTGAACATCATATGTCCCGAGTTGGTCTGAGCATATTAACCCGTTTGGGACTGGAGTTTTTTGCAGCCTCAACGCCTGATGAATATGTTTCAAAAGCTACGGCTCTTGCCGCAAAACCGGATGCACTCGCCAAAATTCGCGCACAACTGCGAGCCAGAATGGCTGCCAGCACACTTTGCAACAGGGAACTTTTTACCAACAATATCGAACAGGCGTATCGAACAATGTGGCACAAATGGTGTAAAACACAAGGTGTGGATGTTTCAAGTGCAGAAATCAAACAGGATGCTCCCCATATCTATACGGACGCAGATGCCTGTTGTGCTCAATCAAGACCGGCCGCAGCCAAACAAGCTGAGAAAACGGATACGGCGAGAAAACTGCATATTGGTGGAAAACAATCCCATCCTGGCTGGGAGATATTTAATATTCAAAAGGGCCCCAACGTGGACCATGTCGGTGACGCATGCGATCTATCGCGTTTTACCGACCAGACGTTCGACGAATTGTACGCCTCTCATACATTAGAACATTTCGACTACAACGGCCCGCTGCAGAAAACCCTTAAGGAATGGCACAGAGTACTCAAACCCAATGGTAAATTATATCTGAGCGTACCTGATATGGACGTGTTGTGCAGATTGTTTACGATGCGGGAAAAATTTACCGTTCAGGAGCGCTTTCATTTAATCCGTATAATGTTCGGCGGACACACAGACCAGTATGACTATCACTATGTTGGCTTTTGTTCTGATGTTTTAAACTCGTTTCTCGCTGAAGCGGGATTTCAGAAAGGACAAAAGGTGAGATATTTTGGTATTTTTGAAGATGCCAGCACGCTTTGTATAGGAGATATTCCTATAAGCCTCAATGTTATTGCTTTTAAAAGCTGCAGCCAACGTCTGTCTCGCGGCGTGGAGGTTCCAAGTGAAAAGTTCAGGACGGATGATCAACGTTCCGGTACCGACGCAGCCGCCGGCTCTTCTAAATCTACTCAGATAACGGCCAATCTATTAGGGAAAACGTAAACGACATGAAGGCTGCACATCGGTGGTAAGCAGCCTTAACCAAATTGGGACATCTTCAATAAAACAAATTGCCAAAAAGGAGACACAATGCTCGAAGCTAAAGACATTATGACAAAGAAAGTCGTTTGCATAAGAAAAGAAACTCCGATATTTGAAGCGATACGACTGATGGCGGATAATAATATCACCGGCATCCCTGTGGTAGAAGACGATCTAACCCTGGTCGGAATGCTGTCAGAACAGGATGTCCTGAGATTATTCCATACTTACGACGACGAAAAAGACCGAACCGTAAACGATTTTATGACACAACCTGCCATTCACTTCGAAGAAAACGAACTATTGCTGGATGTTTGCTACTGCTTGAGAGACAACTCCATCAGAAGAGTTCCGGTCACGTCAAACGGTAAAGTGTCAGGCGTTATCAGCAGATCGGATATTCTCAAATGCATTATTAAGAAATCGGATAACAGCAATTTACAAGCAGCAGATAAATCGAAATAGTTCGGTATAACAAAAGCCGCCTTACTCAAGCATTATCCGGCACAACCCACGGTTTTCTGTAGGTAGCCTTCAAGTACTTGTCGGCCTCGGCATCACCCACAAACTTTTCGGTCGCACCGTCAAATTTCAGTTTGCGGTTTCCAACTCGATATGAGATGTTGGCAAGATGGCACAATACCATCGAACGGTGCACCTCTTCCACATCGGCCTTCGGCTTTTTACGGGTACGAATACAGTTCACGAAATCCTCAAAATGCGCATCGATTATACTGCCGAATTTCAAGACGGCAGGCTCCGAGACAACCGCCTTGCTTTGGCGAATACGAGTATCCCCTTCGAACACCTGCCATCCGCCGCCGTGCCTGCCGAAGCACATAAATCC